>CAZDXU010000184.1:0-6113 GCA_964509585.1 uncultured Actinomycetota bacterium
GTAAGGCTGTCATGGAAGGACATGTATCTCAGCTTTTCCTCATATGCCTTCTTTTCCGTCACCTCGGTGATATGGACTATAAGTGATGATATATGGCCGCCGCTCCTTATGGGATTGAACCTGGACATGTGCCAGCTGTCCTTCTGGCCTTTAAGAAATGCAGGCAGGGTTGCCTCATAAGGCTTTTCACCGATCCTTACGGACCTGATGGCCTGATTTACAGTTTTATGATGATCCGGATTGATGAGGTCGAGTATATTTAAGTCTTTGCTCCCCTTTTGGCCCGCAAATTGCTCTTCCCTGTTTATAAAAAGCAGTTCGCCCTTAAGCCCTATCTCCGCCACTATATCCGGAGAATTGTCCAGGATAGCATTAAGCCTTGCCTTCTCCTCAGCCAGCTGGACTTTTATGGCTATTTTCTCGGTGATGTCCTCCCCGCAGCTTAATGTGCCGATTATGTTCCCGTCCTTATCTTTCAGCACTTTATTATTCCAGCGTATATCCCTTATACTCCCTTCCCTGCCGATTACCTGGTTTCCCTTTATCCTGTGCCTGGATATCCTGCCCTTTAAACTGTCATGAAATACCTTTTTCACCTGCATTTTTGAGCCAGGCGGGATGAATTCTTTAAACCAGTCCATCCCCAGGGCTTCTTCATCATCCCTTATCCCCAGCAGCTCCCGGCCTTTTTTGTTTATAAGCTCGATCCTGCCGTTTAAGTCCAGGGCTACTATTATAAAGCTGGCTATGTCAATATAGCTTCCGGCCTTATTAAGCTCCTTTACCAGCCTGGACTCCATGCTGTCGCTGAATGCCGAATCCCTTATCAGGACAGACCAGAGTCTCCTGCCATTGGAATGGATATTCCTGTATTTTACCTCCGCATCAAAACGGGTCCCGTCAAACCTCTTTAATCTTATGCCGCGGTCATCTTTAAAATTGCCTTTTAGGGTATTGCGGAGGATCCCCTCCATAAAGCGTATGACCTTCTTTTCTTTCAGGTCTTTCTTTTCTATTCCAAACAGCCTGAGAAAGGTGTCATTGACATCGATGAACTTTTTGCCGTCATGTATTATCATCCCCTCATCCGAGAGGTCTGTTATAGTCTTGTATCGCTCCGGGTCATCATATAGATATTTTTCCAGGTCTCTTTTTTCGGTGATATTATCTACCAGTCCCATTATCCCCAGGATACTGCCCTTTTCCCTGAGTATGGTGTAGTCTACCATTCCGAAGACATTCCTGCCTTTAGCGTTTACAAATGAGATCTCGAAAGCTTTGCTGTTCTTTCCCATAAGGGCGTCAGAGAATACATGTTTAGTCTTCTTGATATAGTATTCTCCGATCATCTGGAGTTCATTGAACCTTTTTCCCACCAGGTCTTTCTGCCCTAGCCCTGCAATATTGCAGGCTGACCTGTTTACATAGCATATAGTGCCGTCAAGGTCCAGGACTACCGCGCCCAGGGGGGCGTCATGGAGAAGATCCTTTATGCGGGAGCAAAAATCTGAAATATCTATTTTTTTTATCAACTCTTAAATAGATAAATAAAATATTATTATGTTAATTATATAATAATAATCTATTTATTAAAATAAATAATATTATTTTTTTTAATAATATTATATTTTATGAAATTAATTAATATATATATATATTTATATATATATGATTTGAGGCCGGTTAAATATCGCGGGAGGAGGCGCTGTGCTGGTAAGGCCGCAGCCTGGCAGGAACCAGCTCAGGAATGAGCCCTGCGGCCTGCATGAATCTCTTGACCCATGCAGCTGCAGGGAGAGGTTCTGGATAAACAGGATCTATCCGGCTATTCCAGGTTCAGCCCGTCTTCATCTTCTTCGGATCCATCATCATCATCTTCCATCAAAGGCATATCCTCTTCCGGTTCATCTTCATGTTTCGGAGAAATGTCTTCCCGGGTCTTATTGTTCATCCTCTTGACATCGCCGCTGAAGATGCCTCCTTCATTGATTATAAGGGAATCGGTGGTTATGCTTCCGTTTACAACCCCTGTATCCTTTATCTCGACCTTGCCGGAGGCTTCCATGGAACCTTCATACCTGCCGATTATCTCTGCGTCCTTGGTCTTGACATCTGCTCCTACAAAACCATCCTTTTTGATTATGAGCTGGCCGTCTACCGTCATCGACCCCTTTACCTCACAGTCGATCTCTATGGATTCCGATATTGTGAAGTTGCCTTCAAGTTTTGCGGAATCTCCCTGGATGGTCATCAGTGTCCTGGCTTTGCTGTTACCGGCAAAGCCTCCTTCATCAGCGTAATTCATCTCCTCCATTCCTTTCCTTTTTTCTTTTCTAAATAGCATAATTATCCCCTAATAGATCCTGGAGACACTTCTATCAAGCTCTTCAAATACTTTGAAGATATTCTTTGAGGCTTCGGAGGCAGGGTAAGAAACAAATACCGGCTGCCTTTCCTGCGATATGGAGGTCTGGAAAGCAGAAAGGTATTTTATCCTGTTCTCCAGGATATTGAATTCCCCGCCGTACTTATCAATAATGCTTTTAACTCCTTCTTTTGAAGTGTTTCTCCTTTTTTCAAAAGCATTTACGATAATGCTGTTTATCTGTATATTGGTATAATACTTTTTATTGAGGTTGTTTATTATCTTCTTGAGATAATCCATATCCAGGAATGAGAAGAGGTCCGGCCTGGCCACAACCACTATATTCCTGGCATATATAAGGGCCACCGATGAAAGCAGGGAGAAGTTAGGCTGTGAATCGATAAGCACATAGTCATAATCCTGGTCATCTATTGACATCTCGAAAAGGCGCCTGAGAAGGCGGTTCCTGTAGCTTGCATTATGCTGGTGGCTGCTTTTTCCCGTTTTCTTTATGATCACATCCATAAGGTATTCTTCCACCAGGGAGATATTATTGGATGAGGGCAGCAGCCGGATATTGTCATTAATACTGATGGTATAGTCATCAAAGGATATCTTTTTCCCCCTGATGTGGTCGGTTATAAGCTTATCCAGGTTTTTGCCTTTTTCGTTGCAGGGCTCCTGCCCGAAAGCCTGGACCAGGTTTACCTGGGGATCAAGGTCTATAAGCAGGACTTTGCTGTTTTTCTTCTGGGCCAGGTACCAGCCATAATTATAGCAGACTGTCGTCTTGCCTGTGCCGCCCTTCGTGTTAAAGAAAACTATTTTCTTCATCCTATATGGAAATAAATAAGTAATATAATATATTAATTATACATTTAATATTATATTAAACTTTTATTAAAAAAGCTATATATATACTGTTGTTTTTTATAATCTATTATTTTTTAGATTATTATATATATTAATTAATAGAATATATTCTAATTAATATCCGTCATCCTGCCGCTATCGATGCATATTACCCAGTCTATGCAACTATAAATTTACAAAAATATTATAAAAAATTATATTAAAAAAATATATAATCTATTATAATATACATATAATTATTTTTCATTATATATTCATTGTTAATATCAATAATTTCTTGTATATTATATTAAATATATTTTTTGGCTTTTTTATATTATAATGACTACTATCATCGGGTTACAAGATGTTTACCGACATTCATACTCATATTTTACCGGGCATAGATGACGGCTGCAGGGATCTCTCCCAATCGCTCAGCCTCATAGAGTCAGCAATAGAGAACAATGTATCAAATATCATACTGACCCCCCACTTCCTAAGCGGAGACCTGAAGCAAAGCCCTGACAAAAAAACAATCGAATCCGGGATAAAAGAGCTGCAGCAGTATTTGGACAAGTACCTGGAAAAACCGGACCGGATAAGGCTGTTTGCCGGCTCCGAGGTCAGGCTGTCTCCATTTCTGCCTTCCCTTCTTAATCGTGACGACCTGCTAATAAAGATAAATACCAGCCATATGCTTATAGATATACCTTTCCTGGGCCTTCCTCCATATCTTTTCGATATGCTTTTCAGGCTCAGGACCAGCGGCATCACCCCTATTTTTGCCCATCCGGAGCGCTACCGATTCCTGTCAGGCAAGACTGATATAGTAGAAAAAATAAAAGATGCCGGCTGCCTTATACAGGTCGATAACAGCAGCCTGGTGAATAAAAATGACAGTGATACATACTTTTTTGCGGCCAGGCTCTTAAAAAAAGGCCTGGTAGACCTTATTGCATCCGACTGCCACTATACTCCCGGCAGGTACTCGAATTTTATGCCTGCATACAGGACGCTTTCCAGGCTCCTGGGCAAAAAAGAAGCAGAGCGAATAGCTGTTGAAAACCCAAACAATATAATCGGGATCATGGTCAAAGCTTGAATAATATGGCAATAGGAAGAAAAATATCACTGATATTAATAATATCACTGATCATCATAATAATCGCGGTATTATTCTTTTATGGGGACAGGATACTCTTTGGATTAGCCCGCTTCTATGAGAACAGGTTTAACAGCGAGAACGCTCCTGATAGAGATACTTTTGCCTTCATAGTATTAGGCGAGGATGAAGGCGGCCAGGAGGAAGTAACAAATATATTCCTGGTCGATACCGATGATAAGGATATCCAGGCGGTCTGCATCCCCCTCGAGATGAGAGTATCCGTTCCCGAGATATCCCAGCAGAAGATAGGAGACCTGCATCCTTTTGGCAATGGAAGCCTCATAGCCAGGACTTTATCAGAAAGCCTGGGCATACCTGTAGATCATTATGTGATGATAAAGACAGGGCATACGGAAGACATACTGCGCCTGGCAGCACCTGTTGATGCCTGGCTGGATAGCGACATCAGCATCGGACGCAATATATACAAAAAGGGTGCTCTGAAACTTGACAGCAGCAGCCTTAAGGCCTTCATATCCATGGACATGCAGGATACAGCTCCCGAAAAGCTTCATGCGAATAAGCTATTTGTCATAAAAGAGGTGTTAAATAATATTATTGAAAAAGACGCGGACCTTCACAAAATAGGAGACGGCTTAAGGGTGGGGACAGATATAGAGGATTCCCCTCTTTCAAAGAACATATTATATAAATACGGAAAAAAGATCTATTACAAAAGGAACCTGATCCTGGGCATAAGCGGAGACTCCTATTCCCAGGCCATGGGAGAAGATAATGAATACCTGGATGTATTAAATACCCTTATCACGGACCCCGGGACATCATTCTACTATACGATCCTCGGTGGCGCCTATGAGGAGATGGACGGGGATATATATTTCCTGGCCAGCCCGGGATCAAGGACCGAGATAGCCGATATCATATTAAATAATAATTATATAGACCTCGACCTGGAAAACCTGGGCGATTTTTCTGAAAGTTTTGTCAGCTCCGAACAGGAAGAAAGGACAGAGACCGGGTCTCCGGCAGCCGCGGAGGAAGAGGCGTCCGGCCCGGCCGAAGATGTTAAAACAGAGGTGATAGTGCTTACGGAAGAAGAGGAAGCATTAAAGAAGATACTGCAGCTTGGCATACTAAACAGTACAGATGATCCCGTATTCCAGCCAATCCTGGACAGCATAAAGGGGCTGGGTTATGCAGAGGATAATATACTGTTGGAGGAGCCCGGTGAAAATACCATATATGAAGACAGCATAATCTATTATAAGGATGGGATGTACAGCTTTGCATCAGAGCTGGGAAGTGTCCTGGGCATCAAAGAAGGCTATGTGATCGAATCCCAGAACGAGCCCGGTTTTTCAGATATATTCATAATAATTGGAATAGACCATACTGGAGAATAGATTTGGAAGATAAAAGAGCCAATAACGAAGAAAACGATATCGATATAAAGGAGTATCTCCAGCTATTATGGAGAGGTAAGTGGATAATAATAGCCTGTATTATCATAGCCGGCATACTGGGTTTTATGGTCTCGTCAAATGCCATACCTACCTACATGGCCACTTCAAAGATCCTTATTGCCGAGCAGAATATCCCCTCTGAATTATTCGGGCAGACAGAAGTGCAGTACAGCGGCATCAGCAAGACCAATTTCGAGACCCAGATAGAAGTACTCAGATCCCGCAGATTCAAGGAAGAAGTCATAAGATTATTATCCCTGGGCATGACCCCTTCCCAGCTTGAGGGCCAGATGAATATCTCCAG
>CAZDXU010000185.1:0-14237 GCA_964509585.1 uncultured Actinomycetota bacterium
GGACGGTCCTGAAAAAATAAAAGTAAAACCGGGCACCCAGCCGGGGACAAAAATAATACTGAGATCCAGGGGATTCGTACAGCTGAACGGCTACAGAAGGGGCGACCATATAATAGATATAAAGGTTGAGATCCCCACCAGGCTGAACAGGAAGGAAAAACAGCTGCTGGCAGAATATGCCAGCGGCAGAAACGAAAAAACCGGCTGATATTGCAGGAATATTTACGATGAGCAATCCATATCTTTTTATCGAACCGGGACAGGTCTATGAAAACACATTATTCATAAGGGATATTGATGATGTCAGGCATCTTCATGGCCCCCTGAGGATGAAGCCGGGGGATACTGCATATGTCTCAGACAATAAAAGTTTCAGGTACAGGGCTGAACTGGAAAGCATCAATAAATTTGAAGCCCAGTTCAGGATACTGGAAAAAACACATATACAGGAAAAGCTGCCGCGGATAATACTTTACCAGTGCCTGCTTAAAAAGAATGCCATGGAATATGCAGTGCAGAAGACCACCGAAATAGGAGCATCAGCCATTGTGCCTGTCATCAGTGAAAGGACGGTTCCGGATCCTGGAAGCAAAAGCCAGAAAATAAAGAGATGGCAGAGGATATCGGATGAAGCTTCCAGGCAGAGCAGGAGGGATTTTAAATGCCCTGTACTGGGTCCGTCGGCCCTGGAAGATATTGACATAGGATCGCATGAGCATTTCTTTGTGCCGTATGAGGATGCTTCCGGAAATAAAGACCTGGCCGGCAGGTTAAACACCCTTCCCCATGCCGCCAGCATCGCATATCTGATTGGGCCGGAAGGCGGGTTTTCCCCACAGGAGGCTGGAAACCTGAAGGGAAAAGGCGCAGTGCTTTTAAGGCTGGGAGACAATATCCTGAGGGCAGAGACCGCAGCCGCATATTTTTTATCAGTAATAGATTTCTATATCAGGGCAGGTTTTTAAAAAGGCTGGTCCCGTCATGATCTCATGAGATTTTCAATAAATACGCTGGGATGCAAAGTCAACCTGTGTGAATCTGATGCCATAGCAGGACTGCTGATGCAAAACGGACTGCAGATGGTGGATTACCGCAGCGGCAATCCCCATATCTGCATTATAAATACCTGCACAGTCACCGCAGAGAGCGACCGCAAGGTAAGACAGCTGATAAGGAAGATCAGGAATGCCAACAGCAGGGCAAAGCTTATGGTCACAGGCTGCTATGTCAGGGACCACCGGGATTTCCTCATAAAAAGCGGCGTAGACCTTATAATCGGAAATGAAGAAAAAAAAGATATTTCCCTGGCAGCTGCTAAGATCCTGGAAACTGCCGGGTATACAGGCAATACAGCCGGGGATAGGGCAGGATACGGGGGTAGGAGAAAAAACCCGCATTCAAGGCCAATAGTCAAGATACAGGACGGATGTGAACAGAACTGCGCATACTGCATCATACCCAGGGTAAGAGGGGGCTACCGGAGCACTCCCGCAGATAGGATAGTGGAAAGCATAGATATACTCTCAGGCCAGGGATATGCCGAAGCAGTACTTACCGGTATCCATGCAGGAAAATATGGTGCGGATACGGCAGACGGCACTGGCCTTGCCGGTCTGCTGGAGAAGATATTTTCCGAAACGGAGATAGAGAGGATCAGGATAAGCTCCCTGGAAATAAATGATATCGGTGAAAGGCTGCTGAGTGTGATGGAGAAATACAGGGAAAGGATAGCTCCCCATCTCCATATACCCCTGCAGAGCGGCAGCGATGCCATGCTTGAGAGCATGGGGAGACCCTATGATTCCGGCTATTTCCGGCGGTCTGCGGAAAAAATATACAAAATACTGCCCGGTTTCACCATTACCACCGATATCATCACAGGTTTTCCCGGAGAGACCACAGGCGATCTTGGCAGTACGCTGGAACTGGTAAGGGCGCTCAGGTTTAGCAAGCTGCATGTATTCAGATATTCCCCCAGGCCCGGGACCAGGGCCTGGCTTCTGGGCGACAGCGTTCCCCCCCAGGAAAAAAGCCGGAGAAGCAGGATACTCCGCAGTACTGGCGAAGAGCTGAGGCAGGATTTTCTGGACGCCAATACGGGGCTGGTCCTGGATGTGGCAGCAGAAGCAAAACAGGGCGCAGACGGCATGGTATCCGGAACTTCCGGCAATTATATAAAAGTATATTTTAAGCCTCAGGCAGGGCTGGAAAATATAAGGGGCAGGATAATAAACATAAGGACGCAAAAAAAGTATAGACAGGGGCTTATGGGCGAAGAAGCACCATGATTTAATTATTTTTGAAAAAAGGATTATAATCATATAAATATGTTTTGAGCGGGCAGGGATAATAAAAATTGTAAAATATAAAAATAATAGTATAATTACCGCTTCAGGCAAAAATCAAGAAGGTTGTATATCATATCAGGTTTTGCCTGTATTTATGTAAAGCAAAGAGGTGCGGGTTGAAGGATTGCCTTTTTTGTAAAATAGCAAATAAAGAGATAGACAGCGATATTCATTTCGAAGACTCCGATCTTGTAGTTATAAAGGATATATCGCCGGTGGCTCCTGTCCATCTTCTTTTTATACCAAAGAAGCATATCTCTTCTATAATGGAAATAGACAGACTTAAAGATAGTGAGATAGCCCATATCATGATAACCATAAAGACAGTAGCTGCCAACCTGGGCCTTGATGAAAAGGGGTTCAGGGTCGTGACCAATATGGGGGCCGGCGGAGGGCAGTCTGTCGACCATCTTCATTTTCACCTGATGGGCCAGAGAACATTCGCCTGGCCGCCTGGATAGGATGCATAGGGCTCCTGTACCAGGCAATATGATTTCAAGGAGGAATATTGTCTCCGACCAAAAATAAGATCAATCTCGAATTTACCGGAGGGCATTCTATTGCCGAACTTCTGGGTGACCGCGATGAGCTCATCAAGATGATAGAGAGGAAATACAATGTCGACATATTCATACTGGGTGATGATGTAGAAGTCTCGGGCAAGAGCAAAAATGTAAAAGAAGTCACTGAATTAATAAAAGAGCTGGCAATGCAGGTCAACCTGGGACAGACTATAAACAGGGAAAAGGTCTCGGATTCGATTAAGATAATTGAGACCAGTCCCGACATAAAGCCCCACCAGGTATTCAGTGACAGCATCCTGGTAAACAGCGGTAAAAAAATAAAACCCAGGACGGAGGGGCAGAAAAAATATATAGACTCCATCAAGCAGAACACTATTGTATTCGGTATTGGACCTGCAGGCACAGGTAAGACATACCTGGCCCTGGCAACAGCCGTGGAAGCACTGAAGCAAGACAGGATAGGAAGGATCATCCTGGTAAAACCGGTAGTCGAGGCAGGCGAAAAACTGGGTTTCCTGCCGGGCGATATCTATGATAAGGTCAACCCCTATCTCAGGCCTCTTTATGACGCCCTTTACGAGATGCTGGATATTGAAAAATTCCAGCAGTACCGGGATATGGGGATAATAGAGGTAGTGCCCCTGGCATATATGAGGGGAAGGACCCTTAATGGCTCATTCATACTTCTTGATGAAGCCCAGAACGCCTCTCCGGAACAGATGAAGATGTTCCTTACCCGGCTCGGCTTTGGCTCCAAGATGGTAATAACAGGCGATATCACCCAGGTGGACCTTCCCAGCGACAGGCAGTCCGGCCTGGTACTGATGAGAAGTATACTTGATAATGTAGAAGGGATCGATTTTATAAACCTTACATCAAAAGATGTGGTAAGGCATGAGCTGGTCCAGAAGATCGTCGACGCATACAGGGAATTTGATGAGAGCACAAAAAGATAATCATCTATAGATCATGCTGGCAAAAAAAAACACAAAGAAAATAGATACAGACAGCAGGGACCAGAAACCTGAAGGTTTCTTCAGGAAGTTTTTTGCATTCGGCAATCCTGCCGCCCGCAGGCTTTATGTGCTTATGATAAGCCTGGGTTTGGTGGTAACCACTCTGTCATATGTATATGCTCCTGATATAGGCGTGGAGCTTGGAGCCCCCAGTCCCAGGACTATCAAGGCAAACAGGGGCATCGAATTCGAGGATATGCAGAAGACAGAGGAAGCCCGGAATATCAATGAAGCTGAAGTTGAGGACCAGTACGTATATGACCTGGATGTTTTAAGCGGGGAAGAAGGATCGCTTTATCAGATAAGGTATTTTTATCTCCTTACCTCTGTAGTTCAGAAGAAACATGATATGACCATGGAGGAAAAGGTAGATTACCTTACCAATCTTTTGGGAAATGAATACCCGGAATCCATAGTTACAGCAGCACTTAACCTTTCTGTGGATGAACTGAACCTGCTTCTGGAAAAGACCCAGGAGATAGCCAGGCAGATCATGAAGGAAGAAATAAAACCGACCGAACTTGATCTTGCCAGGAGCAATGCAGTGAACATGGCAGAAGAAGATCCTGATATACCGGCTGGCGCTGTTCCCATCGTAACTGCGGTCTTGCAGAAAAATATCCAGCCCACAGCTGTATTTGACCCCGCAGGTACGGAAAATGCCAGAGGAGAGGCAAGACTCAATACAGCGCCTCATATGGTCACCATAATGGAGGGCCAGACTATAGTATTTGAGGGCGAGATAGTAAATGAGACGGATATAATTATACTTACCCTGCTGGGGCTTCTGCAGAGGGATTTTAACTGGAGCCGGTTCCTCTATATTTTATTTATCTGCGCCGTGACCCTGTTCCTGCCGGGTTTTTACCTGTTTAAATTTGAGGAAAACATATACCGGAGCACCAAGAAGCTGGTAATCATTGCCCTGTTGATAGTGATTTTTACCGCCCTTATAAAGGCCCTTACCATACTTTCATCAATACACCTGAACTTCTGGAATTATCTTTTTCCTATAATAACCGTATCCCTTATAAGCACCATTTTATTTGATGCCAGGATAGGCATAATGCTTACCCTCTGCCTTGGTATCTTTGCCGGTATTGCCACAAATTTTGATTTTTCTATAGCCATTACATATATTCTGGGAGGTATAATCTCAACTTACCTGGTATCCAGGGTGTCACAGAGATCCGAAGTGATGAGGGCTGGATTTATCGGATCACTGGTGCTGGGCTTTTTGTTTTTAACAGTCAACCTTATAGCGGGGGAATTCCGGACCATCGCTCTTTATACAGTGATGGGGATACTGAACGGGATAATATCTGCCATCCTGGCTATCGGCCTGCTTCCGTTTATTGAATCCACTTTCAATGTAGTGACGGCTATGGGGCTGCTGGAACTTTCACATACCGACCAGCCGCTTTTAAAGAAGCTGCTTATTTCTGCTCCCGGCACGTATAACCACAGCCTTTTGGTAGGCCACCTTTCAGAGAATGCAGCCAAAGCCATAAACGCCGATTCACTGCTGGTAAAGGTAGCTGCCCTGTACCATGACCTGGGAAAACTCAAAAGACCGGAATATTTTTATGAGAACAAGGGGGACATAGATAATATCCATGACAGGCTCAATCCCTCCATGAGCCGGAATATAATAGCAAACCATATAAAGGACGGACTGGATATTGCCAGGAAAAATAAAATACCCCAGAGAGTCCTTAATATTATTTCCCAGCATCACGGCAGTTCTCTTATATCATATTTTTATGAGAAACAAAAAGACAAGTCAGAAACGTCAAACGGCAGCTCCAATGGCCTTAAGGGACACTTCAGGTATCCGGCAATGAAACCCAAGAGCAAGGAAGCCGCTATTTTGATGCTGGCAGATTCAGCAGAAGCTGCTGTCCGGTCCATTGAGAAGATCACTCCCAGGAAAATAGAGCAGATGGTAAACGATATTGTGGAAGACCGCATAAGTGACGGCCAGCTGACACAGGCAGATATAACCTTAAAGGAGATAGAGAAGGTCAAGAAGACCCTCATAGACGGATTGATAGCCATATATCACTCCAGGATATCATACCAGGATAGCGGAAAGGAACCCACGGCCCTGGAGGAAATAAATACAATAGCCAGCAGTGATTATTATTGATAAGACACATGCGCCTGGAATTAATAGATAATCAGGATAAACTTAAGTTAGACCTGCGGGAGTTTGAAGACATCTGCAAGTATATTTCTGGCAAGTTCGATCCTGATGATAAAAAAACTATCAGCATCATCTTTATTGATGATGAGTATATGAGGAAGATTAACCGGTCCTACAGGAATATAGACAGGACTACTGACGTCCTTTCCTTTTCATATCTTGAAGATCCTCTGGGACGGGGAGGGTCCCATGTCCCTTATATCATTGGTGAAGTCTATATATCACCTGTGACTGCCAGGGAAAACTCCAGGGACCAGGAAGGGGATTGGAGCTTTAAGATGGAGATAATACTTTTAATAATACACGGCATGCTTCATATATTCGGCTATGACCACCAAAAGGATGAAGAAAGATCAGTTATGTACAATATCCAGGACAGCCTGCTTCATGATATAAGCAGTAAAGACTGGAAGGGGTATTGACATATATTGTACAATCAATGAAGAGTATGTTTTTTTGCCGCAAAGGCTCCAGGTGACGGTTTACTGATAATGGAAGGAATCACAATAAGGCAGATAGATGATTTTGATCCGGATCTTATCAGAGAGCTTTGCAGGCTTGAGATAGAGAGTCTGGGAGAAGAGGCATCCTTGAACCAGTGGATGATCCCGGTCCTAATAAAATACGGGCTTGTGGCTATTGCAGAAAAAATGCCGCAAAAGGAGATAGCCGGCGTCTGCCAGGTGATAAGATCATACAGGGATGCTTCCGCTGCTTTTATTCATTCCTTTTATGTACGCCCCCGGCTTAGGGGCCGCCGTATTGGCAGGATTCTCCTTTCCAGTATCCTGGAAAAAGCGGCAGGGGATGGTTTTAAGAAAATTTTCCTTACAGTAGATCCGGAAAATAAACCAGCTGTATCGCTTTACAGGTCGGCCGGATTCAGGAGGACATCGTTTTTAAAAGATGAATATGGCAAAGGAGTACACAGAGACCTTTATGCTCTGGAATTATAATGCAGGATAAAAATATCAGGTCGGGTTTTGTAGGATTAATAGGAAGGACAAATGTCGGCAAATCGACACTTATCAACAGGATGATAAATAAGAAAGTTCTAATATCTTCAGATAAGGTGCAGACTACGCGCAGGCGCATAAACTGTATCCTGAATACACCCGGAAGCCAGATAATATTTGTAGACAGCCCCGGATTTTTTAAGCCCAGGAACCTCCTCCAGGAAAGGCTAAAAAATACTGCTTCCAGGATAAAAAGCGATGTAGATATAATTGTGGTGGTGGTAGATGCTGCCGGGGGGATAGGAAAGGGAGACCGCTTTGTGTTTGAGCATATCAGGAAAAGCAGCCTTCCTAAAATACTTTTGGTCAATAAGATAGACCTGGCGGACCGTGACAGATACAGGGCTGACGTGCAGGAAATAGAGAAAGAAGGGCTTTTTGACAGTATAATAGAAGTATCTGCAAGGACCGGGGAAAACCTGGATTCATTTATACGCATCCTGGAAGACTATCTTCCCGCAGGTCCCAGGTATTACGGAAGTGACATAATATGCGACCAGCCCCTGGAAAACATCATTGCAGATATAGTAAGGGAAAAGTTATTTGAAGGCCTGTCACAGGAATTACCCCACAGCATAACTGTTGAAGTCGACAACCTGGATAGTTCCAGGACTAAATCCGGAGATGAATTGACCTCTATCGAGTGTTCCATCTATGCTGAAAGGAATTCCCAGAAAGCCATAATAATCGGGCATAAGGGAGAAATGCTTAAGAGGACCGGCAGCAGCGCCAGAAAGGAGCTGGAAAAACTACTGGAGACCAGGGTATTCCTGCAGCTGTGGGTAAAGGTAAAGAGTAACTGGACCCGGGAGGAGGATCTCCTCGACCGGTTCGGTTTTTAATTTTGGACTATCAAATCTATACAAGGCAAGGTGATCAAAATATTAACCAGGGAGCAATTAGCAAAGACTATCGACCAGACATTATTAAATCCTGTAGCAACACCGAAGGATATAGAGAAACTGTGTGTAAATGCAAAAAAACAACATTTTGCGGCAGTAGTGATAAATCCTGCCAATATTGCACAGGCATCAAAGATCCTGGCCGGCACTGATGTAAAGATCTGTGCAGTAGTGGGATATCCCCTGGGAGCCAACACCATAGAGACAAAGATCTTCGAGTCAAGGGACTGCATCAAGAAGGGGGCAGGAGAGCTTGACGTGGTGATAAACCTGGGAGCCGTCAAAAGCGGCAATTATGAATATATAGAGAGGGAGCTCAGCGTGCTGGTAAGCGTCATAAGGAGAGAGCAGATAGCTGAATACAACCGGCATATAAATATAAAAGTAATAATAGAGACAGGCATACTTTCAAAAGACGAGATAAAGAAAGTAAGCTCTATAATAGAGAGGTCGGGAGCTGATTTTATAAAGACTTCCACCGGATTTGGCGTAAAGGGAGTAGAGCTTGACGACGTACGCCTCATAAGGGAAGTGGTCACCAGGAATATCGGCGTAAAAGCTTCCGGTGGGATCAGGACATTCGAGGATGCCCAGGCGCTTATCGACGCCGGCGCTACCAGGCTGGGGACCAGCAGCGGGATAAATATAATCAAGGAGTACAGCACTATTTTTGATAAATAGGGCAAAGCATACTGTTTATGCCTACTTTTAAAGCCAGAGCCATTGTATTAAGGTCACACAAACTGGGGGAAGCTGACAAAATAGTAAGGATGTATTCCAGGCAGGGCCAGGTGATATCTGCAGTAGCCAGGGGGTCCAGGAAGACAAGATCCAAATTCAGGGGAAGACTGGAACTTTTCAATATGGCTGATATGGAGCTTGCCAGGGGAAGAAACCTGGATATTGTCAGCCAGGCAGACATAATACATTGTTTCACTGATATATCCAGGGACTTCTATAAATTCACATTTGCCGGGATAATCTCCAATATAGTTTTAAAGACACAATCTTCCGGAGATGATAATCCCGCACTTTTCAAACTTCTTTATATGAGCCTTAATGAGATAGACAATGCTGCCAGGGAGGATGAACTGGCGCTTAAGAAAATATTATGCGTATTTGAAGCCAAGTTCCTGCAGGTCACGGGTCTTGCCCCCATGCTTGACGCATGCAGCTCCTGCAACAAGGACTCGGGTGAGCTGTATGTGATGAAGAAAAAAGATGTACATTTCTCTATAGCCAGCGGAGGAGTGCTGTGCAGCCGCTGCGCCCGGGATACCGGCACCGGTATCCGCATGGGGACTTCAGACTACAGGCTTCTTTGGGATATCTTCCGGCTGAAGATGGAAGACCTGAGGGGAGTGGAGCCTGAGCCGCGGAACCTTAAAAAGGTCCACAGGCTGCTTGAAGATTACCTGGTATACCATACTGACTGTACTCTTGATAGTTTCAGGTATCTAAAAAAGATCGGCATATAACAGGGCGGCTGTCTGGACCGAAGGCATGCATAAGTCCTCTGGGCTTACCCCCGGAAAATCCTATAAAATAAATTCAAAGTTGACAAAAATTTTTACCCCTATATAATCCCTACTATATATATATGAATTATAAGGATTATAATATTTTATGATACGCTTATCTACAAAAGGAAGATACGGGACCAGGGCTATGCTGGAGCTTGCCTTAAGCCGGGACAATGGACCGGTGTTGCTGAAGGAAATAGCAGGAAGACAGGGAATATCAATAAAATACCTGGAACAGATAATGCCGTCACTAAGGTCTGCCGGCCTGGTAAACTCTGCCAGGGGAGCCAGCGGGGGCTATTTCCTGGCAAAGCCTTCAAATAGAATTAATATAAGAGAGATCGTGGAAGCGCTGGAAGGCCCTGTAAAACTGACAGGCTGCGTGGGTGATGATGATCTCTGCCCCGATGCCCGCCTCTGTGTGACCAGGGACCTCTGGGATGAAGTAAGCGGCAGCATATCAAAGCTTCTGGAATCAAGGACCCTGGAGGACCTGGCAGAAAAGCACAGGGAAAAACAGAAAAGCAGGCCGCTGATGTACAGCATCTGAAAGATAGTCCCGGATCATTTCAGGCAATTATTCTAGAAAGGTAAAAAGGATGAGGATAGCGCAAAATATAACACACCTTATAGGCAATACGCCACTGGTAAGACTGAACAGGTCGGCAAAAGGTTCTAATGCTGTGATAGCTGTCAAACTGGAAAGCTTTAATCCCCTGTCCAGCATCAAGGACAGGATAGGCTATGCCATGATAGAAGATGGGGAGAACAAAGGCCATATAAAAGACAGCACCACTATTATAGAGCCCACCAGCGGTAATACCGGTATTGCCCTGGCATATGTATGTGCAGTAAAGGGCTACAGGCTGGTGCTGACCATGCCTGATACCATGTCAGTGGAAAGAAGGAAGCTTCTTAAGGCCCTGGGAGCCGATCTGGTGCTGACTCCGGGTGCTGCAGGCATGAAGGGCGCTGTAGAGGAAGCTGAAAGGCTGCATCAGGAAATGCCGGACTCCTTTGTGCCCAACCAGTTTGATAATCCTGCCAATCCAGAGATACACTACCGTACCACGGCTCAGGAGATCTGGTCTGATACAGACGGAAGGATAGATATGCTGGTGGTAGGCGTGGGCACGGGAGGCACCATTACCGGAGTGGCCAGGGCCCTGAAGCAAAAAAAACCGGAGCTGGTCTCAATAGCTGTGGAGCCGTCCGGATCGCCGGTTCTGTCAGGCGGCAAACCGGGGCCCCATAAGATACAGGGCATAGGCGCCGGCTTTTTGCCAGGCATACTGGATACCGGGCTTATTGACGAGATAATAGAGGTCACCGGAGAGGATGCAGCTTCATTTACCAGGAAGATGGCAATAGAGGACGGTATTTTTGCCGGTATTTCATCCGGGGCGGCAGCCTGGGCTGCAGTAGAAGTGGGGAAAAGAAATACAAGCAAGAATAAGCTTATAGTAGCCATACTTCCCGATACCGGTGAACGCTACCTTTCAACAGATCTTTTTGACCAATAATATTTATGGAAGAGGATAAAATGGACAGGATCAAAAAATTGAATGATGATACCATACTGATCCATGGGGGGCATGAGCCCGATGAGAGTACCAGGGCCAGGGCTGTACCCATATACCAGAGTACATCTTTTACTTTCAGGGACACCGGTCATGCAGCTGATCTTTTTGCCCTGAAGGAATTTGGGAATATCTACAGCCGCATAATGAACCCTACCAATGAAGTCCTGGAAAACAGGATAACCCTCCTGGAGGGAGGCATAGGCGCCCTGGCCGTATCCAGCGGACAGGCGGCTGAGACCCTTGCCATCCTGAACCTGGCCCAGAACGGGGACGAGATAGTATCTGCCAATAATCTGTACGGAGGCACCTACACCCTTTTTAATAATACCTTCAAACGCTTTGGGATAAAGGTAAAGTTTGTGGATTCCGGGGATCCCGGTAATTTCAAAGAGGCTATAACCGAAAAGACAAAAGCTATCTATGCCGAGTCTATAGGAAATCCCAAACTGAATGTCACTGATATAGAAGCCCTGGCAGGAATAGCCCATGACAATAAGGTCCCTCTGATAATAGATAATACGACCACCCCATACCTGTTAAAGCCTTTTGAATACGGAGCCGACATCATAACTTATTCGGCTACCAAGTTCATCGGCGGGCACGGTACTTCCATAGGCGGCCTTATAGTGGATTCGGGGAAATTCAACTGGGAAAATGGAAAGTTCCCCCTCATAGCCGGACCTGATCCCGGCTATCACGGTATGGATTTCATAAAGCAGTTCAGGGACATGGGGAATATTGCCTATATACTCAAAGCCCGGGTAAAGCTTTTAAGGGATCTGGGAGCCTGCCTTTCTCCGTTTAATTCCTTTCTCTTCCTCCAGGGCCTGGAGACCCTGCACCTGAGGATGGCAAGACATTCTGAAAATGCGCTTAAGACGGCAGAGTTTCTTGAGGGGGACCCCCGGGTATCCTGGGTCAATTATCCCGGACTTGTCTCCAGCAGGGAATACGGCAGGGCGAAAAAATACCTTAAAAAGGGTGCGGGAGCCATTATCGGGTTTGGGATAAAAGGCGGGGCTGAAGCCGGAAAGAGGTTTATAGAGTCCCTGGAGCTTATATCCCACCTGGCAAATATCGGCGATGCCAGGACCCTTGCCATCCATCCTGCCAGCACCACCCACCAGCAGCTGGACAGCAGGGAACAGGCGGCAGCAGGCGTGACCGATGATTTCATAAGGCTGTCAGTGGGGATAGAAGACCCTGCTGATATTATTTCCGATATAGACCAGGCACTGGAGAAGTCATGCAGCCGGGAACAGTAGAGGTGCCGGGGACGGTTGAGACCTGCTATTATACATTTGCCGGACCAGGCAAAAACATCAGGCTGTCTTCCGGAAGAAAGTTCGGCCCCGTGACCGTAGCATATGAGACATACGGCAGGCTGAATAGGAATAAAGACAATGCCGTGCTGATCCTCCATGCGCTGTCAGGAGACGCACATGCTGCCGGCTGGCATAACGGCCAAAGAAAACCGGGCTGGTGGCACAGCATGATAGGCCCCGGCAGGGCTTTTGATACCGGCAGGTATTATATTATCTGCTCCAATGTCCTGGGAGGCTGCATGGGGACTACCGGTCCTTCTTCCAGAAGACCGGGAAGCGAAGAAAGATATGCCCTTGATTTTCCCCTTATAACCATAAAAGACATGGTGGATGTGCAGAGGCACCTTCTGGACCATCTGGGGATAGAAAGGCTCCTGTCGGTTGCGGGAGGTTCCATGGGCGGGATGCAGGTGCTTCAGTGGGTATCTTCCTACCCGGAAAGGATATCATCTGCCATCCCCATTGCCGCCGGGCTCAAGCACTCGCCCCAGCAGATAGCCTTCAATGAGGTGGGAAGGCAGGCCATAATGTCAGACCCGGCATGGAATAATGGCGGTTATTATGGAGCCGGCCAGCCGGAAAGGGGTCTGGCGCTGGCCAGGATGATAGGACATATAACTTATATGAGCGATAAGTCCATGGAGGAGAAGTTTTCCAGGAAGCTTAAAAACGGAGATTATAATTTCTCCTTTGATCCTGAATTTGAAGTGGAAAGCTACCTGCATTACCAGGGCGGGGATTTTGTAAAAAGATTCGATGCCAACACTTATCTTTATATAACCAGGGCCATAGATTATTTCGACCTTTCGGGAGAAGACAGCCTCATGCCTGATGGCAGCCGGCCCGATATCAGTTTCCTGGTCATATCCTTCAGCTCGGACTGGCTCTATCCCCCATACCAGTCAAGACAGATAGTGCGGCGTCTCAAGGAAATAGGCATTGATACCACCTACTGCGAGATAGATTCAGGATACGGACATGATGCATTTCTACTGGAAGTAGGGGAGCAGTCTCACCTTGTAAAACATTTCTTAAGGAAAGTATATGATGAAAAAAGCAGCAGGAAGGGCAGGAAGGCCTGACCACAGGATAATAATCGATATAATACCGGAAGGCTCCAGAGTGCTTGACCTGGGCTGCGGCAATGGAGACCTTTTATATGATCTTGTAAAAGAAAAGCATGTAAAGGCTGAAGGCATAGAACTGGAAGAGGAAGCGATATATAGATGCGTGGAGAAGGGTCTTTCTGTATATCACAGGGATATCGAGAATGGCCTCAGGGATTATCCTGATAATTCGGTGGATTATGTTGTCCTTAACCAGATAATCCAGGAGATAAGGGATATGGAATCCCTGTTAAAAGAGACTCTGAGGGTGGGGCAAAAGGTGATAATCGGTTTTCCCAATTTTGCCCATATAAAAGCGCGCACAGACCTTTTTTTCAGGGGAAAAGCGCCGGTAACATCCTCCCTGCCCTACCAGTGGTATGACTCGCCCAATGTCCACTTTGGAAGCCTTAAGGATTTTAAGGACTTTTGCCGGCAGAAGGATATATATATAAAAGATTCCTGGTACACCGGGAACAGGGGAAATGTAAGGCTTTTCCCCGATCTGCTTGCCCTAAACGGGATTTTCCTGGTCCAGAAGAGATCATGACAGCATAATCCCTCATATCTTTAGCCGGACTTCCAACGGCTGATTGACTATTGAATCCATTGTGATTAAAATAAGACACTATGAATTTTCAGGATATAATCTTTAACCTGCAAAAATACTGGGCAGAAAAAGGCTGCA
>CAZDXU010000186.1:0-2047 GCA_964509585.1 uncultured Actinomycetota bacterium
AAGGAACTTCTAAAAGAAGCAGGTCTTGCCTCTCAGGGTAAAGCCCCATTTGCCACGTATGAAGATGTTTTTGGTGCCGGGAAAGATAAATGAACAGATTGATCATCCTGCCGCCGGCTGCCCGTTTTATAAAAAAGATAAAGGACAGGACGCTTAGATCAAGATTCCAGGAGATCATCCATAATATTATTATCGATCCTTCTTGCGGGGAGCCAAAGAAAGGCGATCTTTCAGGTATATATTGTTGTGATTTCTATTATAATAAAACCAATTATGAAGTCGCATATACCCTGGAAGAAGATAATGACCAGACAATCGTAGTAATCCTTGCCGGTACCAGGGAAAACTTTTACGATATGCTTAAAAAATATATGAGGAATAAAAGTCAATAAACAAAAAATAAACAGAAAACATAGAGGATAAAGCAAAAATAACCGTATCTGCCGAAGAAGAGATAGATGATTGGAAAGAGATTGAAAAACTTATTGCCCGGGGGCATTCCGGATAACAGTTTTTAGTTAATATATTTGTGTCTTTATAAATCCATGCCTGATATCATACTAAGCAGTATTTATTGAAAAAGATTGTGAAACTGATTGGAGAAAGAAGTACATGAAAGTCTGTGTAATTGGAACCGGATATGTGGGACTTGTCACCGGGGTGTGCCTGGCCGAGATAGGCCATGATGTCATATGCGTTGACAAGGATGGATCCAAGATAGCATCCCTTAGACAGGGGAAGATACCCATATTCGAAGAAGGCCTGGAAGAGCTGGTAAAAAGCAATATAAAAAAGAAGAGCCTGGTATTCGATGCTGACACATCCTCGGGTGTAGCCAATAGCGATATAATATTTATCTGCGTGGGCACTCCGCCGCTGCCCTCGGGGAAACCTGACCTTAAGGCCATAGATGATGTGGCCAGGATGATAGGCAAGTCGCTTAACGGCTACAAGATAATACTTAATAAGAGCACTGTACCCATAGGCACCGCAAAGAGGATAGCCAAGATAATAAAGGAGAACCAGGACAACCATCATGAATTCGATATCGTCTCCAATCCCGAGTTCCTGAAGGAAGGCGAAGCGGTAAAGGATGCCTTTTTCCCGGAAAGGATCGTCATAGGCTCCGGCAGTAAAAAAGCTATAAAGATGATGAAAGAGCTTTATGAGCCTATTGTAAAACAGGACTTTGACTATGCCCGGGGAAACAGCCACAGGAAAAAAGAAGTTACCATCCTTATAACTGACTCCACCAGTTCCGAGCTTATAAAATATGCCTCCAATGCCTTCCTGGCGACCAAGATATCATTCGTAAACGAAGTAGCCAATATCTGCGAGAGGATAGGCGCCAATATACTGGATGTCACATACGGGATGGGCCTGGATGAAAGGATAGGGTCCAGGTTCATGAACGCCGGCATAGGCTGGGGAGGCTCATGCTTTCCCAAGGATGTGAGGGCTCTTTCCTATACTGCCGAGGAATACGGTTCACCTGCCAGCATACTTAATGCAGTGATCCAGGTCAACAACCAGCAGAGGTTCAAGATAGTACAGAAAGCCGTGGACCTGCTGGGCATAATCGAGGACAAGGTGATAGGGGTATTGGGACTGTCATTTAAGCCCAATACCGATGATACCAGGGAAGCGCCGTCCATAACCGTCATAAACAAGTTCCTGGAGCTGGGAGCGGAAGTCAGGGCATATGATCCCATAGTCAGGGATTACCCCGGGACCCTTGATAAGGGAGCCATATTCGCAGCTGATGCCTACAAAGCAGTTGAAGGAGCGGATCTTATGGTGCTGGTAACGGAATGGGATGAATTCTCCAGTCTGGATTTTAAGAGGATAAAGGAAAATATGTCTCAGGCAAATATAATAGACGGCAGGAACTTCCTGGATAAGAAGATGCTCCAGGGACTTGGCTATAAGTATATGGGAATAGGCAACTAAAGACATTCTATAAAAAGAAAAGATAAAAATATTAAATTGTCAAAGAACTAAAAATATAAATATTTAAGAAAATTTGCTCTTTGAAAACTAAATAAAG
>CAZDXU010000187.1:0-3533 GCA_964509585.1 uncultured Actinomycetota bacterium
AAGAAAATGAAAAAATAATCGAAGAAGAAGCCGGAAGTTATAAAAAAGTACAGGGCAAGAGAAGAAAAGAGATAGAATCCATAATCGATAAGAGTTCTGTAAAAAAGACTGTTACTTTAAGACTTAATGTTAATGACCTGGAGCGCATCAGGATGATGGCTGCCAGCGAGGGGATGCCATACCAGACACTCATATCCAGTGTCCTGCATAAATATATAAATAACAGGCTGGTAGATAAAAACGATATCCTGAAAGTATCAGAGATAATGGAGTTTAACAGTTTTGGTAAGAGAAAGACCTAGACAATAAATAGTTAGTAATTCCGAATAATCAGATATTTATAGTACGTGAGATAAGGCCGCCTTTGTAATATAATCGACTAAAATACTAAATATGATCTTTTTATGACATGCTGACCAGTATTTTGAGGATATTCTTAACCAGGTCTTTCAGTCCCTTTATATTCAGGAGCGGCAGGAAACTGGTCCTTTATTAATACAGGCATGATCACTTACTAAAATATGCAAGATAATAAGCAGCAAGATCCTCCCTTTTGCCAATAGATATCACACTGATTATCAATTCTTGTTTGATGACCTGGTATACGATCCTGGTTTTTCCTGATGCATATGGTTTGTAATATCCGGTAAGGTCTATGCCTGCTTTATTACCAAGGGGTTTTCCTAAAAAAGGATTTGATTATCTACAAATTCCCTGGCTTCTGTAAATGTCTCCATCTACAAATAATAATACTTCTGGTTATTATGCATCCTGGAGCCTATCTTTTCCTGCTCCATAAGGATCTTTAGCACCTTTATCACTTCATTTATGTTTACATCCAGAGACCTGCTTATATCCCTGGTGGTAACAGGCCTTCTCCTGGCCAGTTCCAGTATATCATCCTCCAGGATTTTTTCCTTCTTTTGGGAGCCTCCGGCTTCCCGCTCCTTTATTATCTCAGCTTTTCCACCCAGTATCTCTCTTATCTCTTCCAATCTATCACTGTCAGGTATACCGATGCCGCTTCCTTCCGTCGGTCTTACCGGAGTATTGAGATGTATCTTTTCCAGAACCGCCTTTGTGTCTGAATACAACAGCATTTCTATTAAAGCTTCAAATCCGCAGGCTGCGTCTAAAGAATCATTAATGCCCTTTATCAGCATTATCTCCAGCCATATCCTGCCATCAAAGCTTTTCATAAGCATATCGAGGCCCCTGGAAAGATGGGAAAACTTTATTCCCGGGTGGGGCCTGTTTATGGCTTCAAGACTTTCCTGGTCAAAAGCATCCATGGATACCTTTACCAGGTCAGCCTTGCAGATGTCATCTATTACATCTTTTTTGTAAAGAAGGCTTCCATTGGTAAGGACTGCCACTGGTATATCAGATACTTCTTTTGCTGCATCGATAAGAATTCCCAAATCTTTGTTCAGGGTAGGCTCGCCGGAACCGGAAAATGTGATATAGTCTATTCTTTCATTCCTATTTATAACCGTGACCAGGGACTTTTTAAACTGGTCTATATCTATCCTGACATAGCTTTTCCTGTCAATAGTGCTTTTTGTAGTGCTTCCCAGCTGGCAGTATATGCAGTCATAGCTGCATATCTTATATGGGATTATATCTACACCCAGGGAATAGCCAAAACGTCTTGATAGTACCGGACCATAGAACAGCTCCATTTCTTACCTTTCATACAGCATATAATTATGAGCATATACTCATAATGAGATTATATCATGCACGGTCTCCCAGTCAAACAATAATAGGCTTAAAAAACATTATTACGGGCCGGTTGACAATTGGGCATATGCTTCATATAATTATTATGAGCATTTGCCCAAAATAAATAAGGAGGTAATATTATGCCCAGAGGAGACGGAACAGGACCGGCAGGCCAGGGCGCCGGAACCGGAAGAGGACTTGGCCGGAGCGGAGGAAGAGGCAGGATGGGGGGATCCAGTCTGGGTCCCGGAGGCAGCTGCGTATGCCCTTCCTGCGGCACAAAAGCCGAGCATCAGATAGGAGTTCCCTGTAATGAGATAAGCTGCCCCAAATGCGGTACCAGCATGGTAAGGGAATAATGGATTTATGAGACTATATCTTGACTGTATACCTTGCTACCTGAGACAGGCAATAGAAGCAATAAGGATGGTAACGGATGATAAAGCCGTGCACCAAAAAGTCCTCAGGGAGTCCATCAAGGCGGCAGCAGGTTTTGACCCTGATGCCATAAGCCTTATGACCCAGTATGAGATCCAGAAGATAATAAAGAGGTTTGTACCTGACGGTAATCCATACAAAAAAGTAAAGGAAGAGTTTAACAGTATATGTCTTGACCTGGCTGGCGGCCTGCGGAACAGGATAAAAAAAAGCAGCGACCCGTTCCAGACCGGGCTCCGCATAGCCCTTGCCGGCAATATCATAGATTTTGGTCCCAAAGCCAACCTGGACCGGGAAATAATAATGGAAAATATTGAACAAGCCCTGGTCCAGGGACTTGGAAACAGCTTTATAGAGGAATTGAGGCAGGAGATAGAAAAAGCGGAAAAGATATTATATATTGGGGATAATGCCGGGGAGATAGTCCTGGACAGGCTGTTTATTGAAAACCTGCCCACAGAAAAGATAACCTTTGCGGTAAGGGGAGGCCCTGCCTTAAATGATGCCACCATTGAGGATGCCCATATGATTGGGATGGACCAGACGGTAAAGGTCATAACTACCGGCCTGGATATGCCGGCAGCCAGCCTTCCCCTGTGTTCCCGGGATTTCCTGGAGGAATATGAGACATCTGACCTGGTAATTGCCAAGGGCCAGGGAAATTATGAAGCATTAAGTGATGAGGATCATAATATATTTTTTCTCCTCAAGATAAAGTGTCCTATAATAGCCGAAAGCATAGACAATGGATATAGCATGGGCGATATAGTAGTCTATAGAAAAGAAAGGAGCAGGTGAAAGAGCTCAGGACAAAGATGTTTAACCGCAAGGCATCCGATCCCAGGTATAAGCCTGACCAGGTAATAGAGGCTATTGCCGCAAGACCCGGTATGGTCATTGCTGATATAGGGTCTGGAGGCGGCTATTATTCAATCAGGTTTTCTGAGGTAGCTGGGTATAAGGGCAGGGTTTATGCTGTTGATACCAATAAGGGCTATCTTGATTTTATTAGTTCCGCTGCTTCCCAAAAAGGCATTAAAAACATAACCGCCATACTTTCCGACGGCAGGGATATGGAGATACCGGAAAAGAGCCTTGATTTTGTCTTCATGAGGAATGTGACCCACCATATCCATGAAAGGACTGGATATTTCAGGAGGCTGAAAAAATATTTAAAACCCGGAAGCAGGGTAGCTGTCATAGATTATAAAGAAGAAATAAAAAGAAAAATATTATTCCGCAGATTATCATCCCACTATGTATCCAGGGACACCCTGGTCCAGGAACTGGCAGGTGCCGGGTACAGGATAGAAGAAGAATTCGGCTTTCTGCCGGAGCAGAACTTCATAATATTTTCTCCGGAATGATGA
>CAZDXU010000188.1:0-3800 GCA_964509585.1 uncultured Actinomycetota bacterium
CAAAATATGCATTTTTTACGAATTTGTAGTAAAAAATTTTATGAGGGGGTTGACATAGTGGTGTTTCTTACCTGATTTTCCTTATGTCTGAATCACAGACCAGAGAAAGACAGGGAGGAATACCGGAATCTTATCCAGAAGATGTTTGAGCAGGGCAAAAGCTTTGAATATGAGTTCAGGATAAAAGCCGGTAATGGAATATTAAAGACTGTCTGGGTAAAGGGAGATGCAAAAAAAGATAGTTCCGGAAGGACATCTGGGCTGTGGGGGACCATACAGGACATAACCGAAAGAAAAAAAGTGGAAGAGGAGTTGCGGGAGAAGGAAAGAGAACTGAGTTCACTTTTAGGGAGTATGATGAATGCCTTTGTGGTTTTCGAGTCTGTATTTGATGAAAAAGGGGATTTTGTCAGTTACCGTTTTGTATATATAAATGAAGCATATGAGAGGATAGCCGGTGTTCAGAATGAGGAAGTCGAAGGAAAGACGGTTCATGAAGTCTGGCCTGAGACAGAACCGGAGTGGATAGAAAAATATGGTTCGGTAGCCATGTCCGGTAGGCCCAGCACCTTTGAACTCTATCACAGCCCTACAAAGAAACATTATCGCTGCAATGTTTACAGGCCCTGGGACGACAATACGAGGTTCTGCGTGGTTTTTGAAGACATAACAGAAGAGATAAATACCATAAAGAGGCTAAGGGAAAGTGAAAGGCTGTTAAACGAAGTAGGAAGTATTGCCAGGATAGGCGGCTGGGAAATGAATATGAAGAAAGGCGGCAGTGCCGTATGGACAAAAGCGGTCTATGATATAGTAGAAATAGGATATGACAGACCGGTGCCAGGATATAATGAGCACCTTGATTATTACCTTCCTTCTTACCGGGGGATGATAAGGCAAAAGATGAAAAAGCTTGCAACAGAAGGCGGGAAAATGCATTTCGAAGCCCCGCTCAGGTCAGCCGGGGGCCATATAAAATGGTGCGAGGCTTATGGGGAAGCAGTAATGGAGAACGGCGAGATAGTAAAGCTCAGGGGGACTTTTCAGGATATAAGCGAAAAGAAGAAGGCAGAGGATGCGCTTAAGAGATCAAAAACAGACCTTGAAAAGACTGTTAAGGAAAGGACTGAAGAGATTTAAGCAGTCAGTTATTCAGAGGAATAAATCAGTTACCTTGATAGAGTTCGGACGGAAAGGCAAGGGGGGAGTCAGCAGTTTACTTTGTCCGTGATGAAGGAGAAGGTTTTGATGCCATAAGGGATGCCCATAAATTGTTCGGGCCGTTCCAGAGGCTTCACCCGGAATCAGGATTTACCGGGACAGGCATCGGACTTGCCACGGTCCGCAGGATAACAGACAAGCATGGAGGGCTTATATGGTCCGAAAACCAGCCGGGAAATGGCGCAGTATTTTATTTTACCCTGAAGCCATAAAGTATGAAAAGGCATTCAAGGGGTCAAGGAATAAGAGAACGGGTATTAAGTTCCCGCACCAGGACCGATATAGATAGGTCTATGCAGTATCCCGGTACTGCATAGATTATAAAATTTGACCATAACCATATGTATAATGACAATGTAGCAAGAAAAAATATAATAATCTTACTGGCAGTCTCTGCGGCATTGATAGCAGCAATATATATATGCAGGCTGTACAGCTATACCCTCTTCCATACTTTTGCCGAGCTTTTCAGCTTTGTCATCGGCATAGCAATATTTTTGTTCATATGGAATGCAAAAAGATTTATAACCAATAGCTATTATATACTTATCGGGATCGCTTATGCATATATCGCAATTATCGACATGCTGCATGCACTTTCATACAGCGGGATGAATATTTTTACTGGTTTTGACTCGAATCTCCCCACCCAGCTCTGGATCCTTGCCAGGTATGTCGAGAGTTTCTCCATACTGATAGCCCTTCTCCTGATAAAAAGGCACATAAGGACCGGTTTTGCATTTCTTGCCTATACAGCGGTCACTACAGCCGGTATCGCTTCCATCTTCTACTGGCGGGTCTTTCCCGACTGCTTTATCGAAGGTTCCGGACTTACACCGTTTAAAATTATTTCCGAATATATAATAATAACCGTCATCCTTATCTCCATTTATTTAATTTACCGGAGAAAGGATTTTTTCAGCAGAAATGTATACGTCCTGCTCCAGGCGGCCATGGCTGTGACTATCCTTTCCGAGCTTTCCTTTACCCTTTATGCGGACGTATACGGAATCTTCAATATGGTAGGCCATCTTCTGAAGGTACTTTCTTTTTACCTGGTGTACAAGGCCATAATAGAAAGCGGGCTGATGCAGCCCTATGAGACACTTTTTAGCGGGCTGAAAAAAAGCCGGAAGAGGTTCAGGGACCTGGTAGAACTCCTGCCCACTATAGTCATAGAGACAGATAGAGAAGGGTATATAAAGTTTGTAAACAGGACAGGAATGGAAATATCAGGTTTTGACATGACTGATGTGGAAAAGGGCATCAATATCCAGGACGTGATAGTGCCGGAGCAGAGGCAAAGGCTGATGGAGAATATAGGGCTTTTAAAAAAAGGTAAAGATATAGGTACCCAGAAATATACAGCATTAAAGAAGGACGGCATCAGGTTTGCCATAATGGTTGAAGGGAACATCATCTTTGACAAAAAAAGGGGATTTGTCGGCTTCAGGGTGGTAGCTTCCGATATAAGCGAACTTGAGAAAAAAGATAATTCGATACTCAAGAGTGAAAGCAAATACAGGGAGATGTTCGAGAACTCTCTTGACGGCAGGTACAGGAGCACGCTTGATGGAAAGTATATAGAGGTAAACCAGGCCCTGGTGGAGATGCTTGGCTACAGCAGCAGTGAGGAGCTTATGAAAATAGACATACCCACCCAGCTATACAGCGATTCTTTGGACAGGCCTGACATAAACAGGAGAAAAGGCTATTTCGAGGTCCTCTTTAACCGAAAGGACGGGACAAAGATGTGGGCGGAAGTAAGTGCAAAAGTTATATATGAAAACGGCAGTCCTGCTTATTACTTGGGCTCGGTAAGGGACATAACCCTGCGCAAGGAGGTTGAAGACGAGATCAGGTTCCTGAGTTTCCATGACAAATTGACCGGACTTTATAACCGCGCCTACTTTGATGAGGAACTGAAAAGGCTGGACACAGCCAGGCAGCTGCCCCTGACTGTCATCATCGGGGATGTAAACGGCCTGAAGGTCATAAATGACAGTCTTGGACACAGGACAGGGGACGAGCTGTTGAAAAAAATTGCCGGCATATTAAAAGAAAGCTTCAGGGATGAAGACATCATCGCCAGATGGGGAGGTGATGAATTTGCCGCTATCCTTCCCCATACCGGGAAGGATGAATCACACAGGATAATAGACAGGGTCAGGAAAAGATGCGGGAAAGAAAGCATTCCCGGCATGCCTCTCAGTATTTCCTTTGGAGTGTCCACCAGGACAAATATCTACAGGGATATCGACAATGTCTTAAAAGCTGCCGAGGACAAGATGTACAGGCATAAACTCATAGACAGGAAAAGCTTTCACAGCGCCATAGTCGAATCACTTATGAAAGCTCTTAAGGAAAGGGATTATGAGACCGAAGAACATATAAGGAGGATGAGGGATTATTCGGTCAGGCTGGGAAAGATACTGGGCCTTTCGGAAAACAATGTAATAGAGATATCGCTGTTAGCCTCCCTCCATGATATAGGAAAACTCTCTATTCCTGACAGCATAATGCTTAAGAAAGGCAAGCTTGATCCCCAGGAATGGGAAATAATGAAAAGCCACGTGGAA
>CAZDXU010000189.1:0-1671 GCA_964509585.1 uncultured Actinomycetota bacterium
TCTACTTTTTGCAAGCAAAACCAGGGATTATTTCTTTTCGTCAAGTTTTTCTATTAGTTTTTCCACGCTTTCATTTGATAATCTCTGTGCGCCGGAAAGGAACTTGAATATAAGCTGTCTGGAAGACCCTTCCAGCAGTGTATTGGCAACTGTCTTTATCAGGCTGCCTGAGAGTTCCTCCTTATCCATGGCTGCGGTATATATAAAAGTCTTTCCTACCCTTTTCTGGGACAGTACTCCCCTTTCGGCCAGGTGAGTCATGGTAGACATCACGGTCGTATAGGGGGTAAAACCGCTGTCCTTGACAGCTATTTCTTTTTTTAGCATAGATTCATGGACTTCCCTTACGGTGACTTCCTGTTTCTCCCAAACTATTTTCATGACATCAGCTTCAAGATTGCTTATGCTGTTTAGCCCGTTTATGCCTATCTCTGAAGAATATTTCTTTTTTCTCATAATAGTCTCTCTGCAAATTATAAAATTTTCGTATATATAATCTATAATATTTCCAGTAAAATAGCAAATGATGTATTTGCCTGCTATATTTATGCCTATAACTGTTTTAATTGACAAAAATAATATATTTTGATAAAAACCTATATTAGTAAATACTAAATTTTAATATATTTTATAATAACTTAATACTAAAACACAATATATTATAACACTATAATGATTACCGCAAAAAGTACATCCATAAAGAAACATGCTCCTTTGATAGACAGCCTACAAAAGCTTCTGGTCCATGACAGGACAGATCCTTCCATGTTCAGGAAGGTATGCAAGGATGTCCAGGATCTCGGCGGATACAGGCTTGTCTGGATAGGCCTTGCTAATAGCTTAAACGGCAGTACCGGTGCAGTCGCACCTATAGCATTTTACTATCCTGGTGATGGAGGAAACAAATATGCAGAAGAGCTCATCCAGATATCCATGGAGACTAAAGGATTGCTGTCAGGTTCTTTCAGTCCAAAAAGAAACAGGGTCTTTGGAGATGACTATATCAAAGATAACTTCCCTCCCCCATTTATTGATTTGCTTGATAAAAAAGGTATCGGATCAGTAGCAGTGATCCCCTTAAAGTATGATAAAAGCACTGTAGGCCTTATTAATATCTATTCTCCGGATAAATTCATCAGCAGGGATGAAATAGATGTACTGAAGGAGGTAGCCAGGAATATTGCCGCTGATATAAGGAGTCTGAAACTGGAGATAGAGCTTGATGATACCTCAAAACAGCTCCGGAAAGCCCTGTATGAGACAATAGATGCCATAACCCTTATGAGCGAGATAAAGGATCCCTATACTTCAGGTCATCAGAAAAAAGTAGCCCTGCTTGCAAGCGCTATTTCTGAGGAGCTGGGACTGCCCAGGGATATCATCGATGGTATATATGTATCAGGCCTCCTGCATGATGTAGGAAAAATATCAGTTCCCAATGACATACTGTCCAAGCCCGGCCAGCTCAATGAAGGTGAGTTCATAATCGTCAAGAACCATCCCGTTATAAGCTATGATATCCTGAAGAATATAGAATTTCCCTGGTCCATAGCTGATATAGTCAGTCAGCACCATGAAAAGATGGATGGTTCCGGTTATCCCAGTGGTATAAAAGGAAGAAATATAAGGGTCGAAGCCAGGATACTTGCTGTAGCCGATGTGGTTGAGGCT
>CAZDXU010000190.1:0-7735 GCA_964509585.1 uncultured Actinomycetota bacterium
GGGCTACGGGAATCGAACCCGCCTCTTGAGCTTGGGAAGCTCATATACTACCAATGTACTAAGCCCGCTTTTTTACAAAAACTTTAAAGACAATTTATATTTTTTACAGGATAAGTCAAGGAAAATCAAGCCTTAATCCCCTGAATCCTCCAGTGTCTTGATATCTTCTGGCTCTTCCTGCCGGGCTTCTTCGAAATCCTCTTCCGGTTCCGGGGTATCTGCGGCTTCCGGTCTGGCTGTGCCGGCTTCTTCCTTTTTGGCTGCTTGTTTTTTGGCCGGGACCAGCCCCACAATGGTAAGGTTGTTCTTTATTACCTTTATGCCAAGCTTCTCTGATGCCACCTCGGCAGCCTGCTTTACTACTTCCTGCATCTTGACCGGTATGTCCTGATCTTCATCCAGCCTGGCCATCATATTTATTATGATGCCGCCAGTTTTGGGGACTATTTTTACCTTTACGCTTTCAAGGCCTTCCAGCTTCTCCACCGAAGACTTTATCTGCCCGGCAATGGTCTCCAGGGTTATCATAGCAAAGCCAGTCTTTGAACTTGATATGCTGGCTGCCTTTATCCGCTTCCTGTAGAACTCCAGGACCAGAAGGAATATGCATATGATAAAGACAAACAGCAGCGCCAGGGTCACTATATATGGATTGGCTGCATCCACAGGTTCAAATATGCTTCTGGCTGCATCTGTCCAGCTAATAAACCCGGCAAATGCATTCACTATGGCGGCAATGCAAAAGACTGCCAGGCATATAAGCAGTATGATCATTATTATCTTGTTGAATATATTCATAATATTTCCTCCGGATATCTTTTTATAAATCCCTTCAAGGATTATAATATCACATTAAAAAGTTCAATCAATAGACTGTATTTTACTAATATGATAAAACCATATCCTGGTTTTTTAAGTCTTTGATAAAAACAATTATCTCCCGGGAGGATCTTTGAAGACCATAGTATTTATAAACCCGTCCTCAGCCGGCGGCAGGGCCCTGGAAGCCAGGGAAAAGATAGGATCCTGCTTTTCCGGTTCCGGACTGGATTACAAGCTTCACATAACCGGAAGCCTTGAAGATATGAAGGAGACCATAAGGGACTATTTGCCCACAGACTATACAAATTTTGTGGGAGCAGGCGGTGATGGTACTGCCCACTATCTGGTAAACGAACTGGCAGATACCGGCAAGACTGTGGGGATCATTCCCATGGGATCGGGAAATGACATAGCCCTTAACCTGGGTATCCCCCTGGATGTAGAAGGAAGCTGCAGGGTCATAGCTGCCGGCAGGTCAAAAAAGCTGGACCTGGGCGTCATCAATGATAAATACTATTATCTTTGCATTGCCGGCTCCGGCTTTGACTCAGAGGTAAATGACCTGGCCAATAATACCAGGTTCCCCATAAAAGGGCCTTCCAAATATACATATTCCGTCTATAAGACTTTGCTTACTTTCAGGTCTAAAAAATTTACTTTCTCATATGACGGGCAGGTAAGGGACCTGGACGGGATGATGGTGGCTGCTGCCAATATGCCCAGCTATGGCGGCGGTATGAAAATAACTCCACAGGCCAGTCCTGAGAGCGGGTTATTTGATGTATGTATCATAAAGAGGATGACAAAGCTTCATTTCATACAGGTTTTTCCAAAAGTGTATGAGGGCAGGCATACCGATGACCCCAAGGTAGAGATATTCAGGACCGACAGGCTTACCCTGGACAGTGAATACAGGTTTAGCGTATTTGCCGACGGCGAGTATATCTGCAGGCTTCCCGCGACCTTCAGGATAGCGCCGGGAAAGATCAGGTTTTTGGTGCCTTAGATCTGATCATGACCGGGATCATTGATCCCTGCGACTTCTGAAATATTTCCGATTATATACCGTTAATCTATAAGCAAGTAAAAAACAATTATTTTACTGCCTTTTCCTTCAGGTCTTTTACTTTTTCTTTTCCTTCATGAGCAAGGTCTTTTCCTTCTTCAAAAGCCTGGGAAACTCTTTCCTTTTGCTTTCCCAGAAAATCCTTGCTTTCTTTCATCATATCTTCTGCAGTCTCTTTGCCTTTCTCAAAGATCTCTCTGCTTTTTTCTGAGATCTCTTCCCTGGTCTCCTTGCCGGACTGGGGCGCAATAAATATTCCGATCAATATACCGGCTGCAAATCCTGTAAAGGCAGCAGTAATAAGACCTGATACATTTTTCATCATCTTTAATTCTTCTTTGTGCCTGTTCATCATTACTCCTTAAAAAATGTTTTATATAAAACGTATTATATTTAATTTTAGCCAGAAAATCAAATACATCTGAGACATCTTGACCTTAAACAGTTCAAATATCATCTATATCTGTTTCCGGCAATACTCAAAAAGCCTGTCATATTTAGGGATTAACCCATATAGTTATCCTTCTGGTTAGCTCTACCGGCTGGTCCCATAAAGGATCCTGCCTGTGGGTATATCCTGACAGAACTTCGCTATATGGCTCATCTATATAGTTGATATTCTCAAACCCCATATGGACCAGTATATGGTTGGCAAGGTCCCAGGGCATAAGCGCTACCATAGGCATCATGGGTATCTTATCTTCCGGTATGGGCGCCTGCAGGATTGGTTCCTGTCCATAATGATACTCTCTTACTACTATATCCTCAGGTTCGGTATAGCGGTTGGGAAGCATATAGTTCCCGGATTCCATATCAATTGTCACCTGTACATCTATTAGATCATCCTGTGGCCTTATAAAATCCTCAACTGGAAGGTCCTTTGCAGCCTCTTCCATAAACAGGTGCCATATCATGGCCGGGTGGGCGCCGCCTGCAACCCTCATGTCATGCAAGGTGCCTATCCTTATATTCTCTTCCGGATAGCCCATCCATACAGAGCAGGCAAGGTTGGGTGTAAAACCGGTAAACCAGGCATTTTCTGCCTCCTGGGTGGTGCCAGTCTTCCCCGCGCAGGGCCTGTCTTCAAGCCATGCCCTGGTACCGGTCCCCCTGCTTATTGCCTGCTGGAGTATCTCTATTACCCGGTAGGCATTTATGGGAGAGACTGCCGGGACACCTATTGGTTCATATTCCTCCAGCACTTTCCCATCTCTATCCACCACCTTAAGAATAGCTGCCGGCGTGTTCCTTTCACCATAATTGGCAATGGTTGAAAATGCATTGCATATTTCCAGGGGAGATACGCCTATGGTAAGACCGCCCAGCCCTATGGCAGGATAAGCCTCCAGGGGTGTCTCAATGCCCATCCTGGCTGCAGTCCTGGCTACATTATCTGCCCCTACCTTCATTATAAGCTGGGAGTAAACTACGTTTACCGATCTTACTGTTGCCTCATATACAGACATATCATTTGTATCGTAGGACTGGTTACCGTAATTACCCACCTCCCAGGGCTCGCTGCCTGGTATTTCAAATTCAAGGGGCCCATTGGGGTTAAAAGACATATATGGACTTATCCCCTTTTCTATTGCAGCCATAAGTGCAAATACCTTAAAAGTCGACCCGGGCTGGCGTTTCCCCTGGGTGGCCAGGTTAAACTTCATATCAGAAAAATCCTTGCCGCCTACCATTGCCTTTATGCAGCCGGTCTTGGGGTCCATGGCTACCAGTGCGGCCGAGGGATCTTCTGGATCCGGCAGTACCTCTTTTATGGCGTTTTCTGCATACACCTGCATCCTGGGATCCAGGGTAGTATATATCTTAAGGCCGCCCCCAAAGACTTTCTCTACCCCATATCTTGATATTAGCTCCTGCTTTACATGTTCAATAAAATAAAGGGCAAATCTGTTGCCGTAGATCTCGGGAGATCTCTGGGCAACTATGGGACTCCTTGCTGCCCTGCCATATTGTTGGTTATCTATATATCCCAGGCGGAACATATTAAAAAGCACCAGGTTCCTTCTGTCGGCAGCTGCTTCCATATCTATATAAGGAGAATGAAGGTATGACTGCAGGAGTCCGGCGATCAAAGCACATTCTGGCAGGTCCAGATACTTTACATCTTTTGCGAAATAGGTCCTTGCTGCCATCTGGACTCCATATGCACCTTCACCAAAATACATGGTATTTAAATACATCTCCAGTATCTCTTCTTTGGAGTACTTCTTTTCCAGCTGGTAGGCAAGGACTACCTCCTTTATCTTGCGGTCATATGTAATATCGTATTTTTCTTCCAGCATAAATACATTTTTTATATACCCCTGGGTTATGGTAGTGGCGCCCTGCTCTATCTCGCCGGAAATCAAGTTTATTGCAGCCGAACGTATGATCCCCTCAGGGTCATAACCTTTATGTTCATAGAATCTTTCATCCTCTATAGCTACTACAGCGTTTATCAGGTTTTTTGGTATATCATCAATTGATACCAGCTCCCGGTTCTCTTCACCATGGAATGTTGCAATGAGTGTCCCGTCAGCAGCATATACTTTTGAGGTCAGGGCAGCCAGGGCAGGAGAAAATTCTTCTATTTGCGGAAGATCTTTCATAAACATATCTATTGAATCAAGGACAAACATAAAAAAACTTAAAGAAAAAAACACCATAAAGATATTTATTGCAGCAAAAACAGAGAAAAATACTACACCTATTTTTAATGGCCTTTTTGCTTTTCTTTTATGTTTTTTTCTAAGGTTAGACATTTATATCTAAAAGACTGGCAGAATTCTTTAAAATCAAGATTTTTTCCCGGGAGATGTATTCAGGATCAGGGGCCATAGGCATGGTCTTTGCAATACCCGATATTTTCTATTCAGGATCACCGGCATCTTCTAGACCTGATACAAGAATAATAAAGGAATAATCCGCTTCCTTGATCACAGTCATGAACTATTATTACCGTTCAAATTCATAAACTCCTTATTTAGATTGGTGCCATATATTATTTACCCGCCAGCCAAAAAACAGGACAAATGCCAGGATACATAATAGTATCACGGTTATAATGATATCATCCAGCAGCGGCAGCAGGGCACTGTACAGTCTCTGTATTATATTATTCATAGATCTCTCAAATAACGATACAATTTTTATAATAGGTATAAAATTATATATTTTTTCGCTTCTGCATAATACCGTATTTATAACAGTCTTTACCTGTACAAAAGTCCTGGATTACTGCCCTGGACATAATGTATGCGGGCGGAGGATATGGCAATAGAAACAGGCTGGGCTTGATATATTAAAAAGTTAAAAATTGTTCTTGATAAAAATAATTATCCGCTTTAAAAAAGAATATGCCAAACCGCCAGGATCCCAGGCATGGTATATCTGGCCTTCCGAAGATATGGCATGGATATATTACGATGACTGGCTTCAAGTATCCGTTTGATCCAATCTAATTATACCTCACCCAGGCGCCGTCCCTTACTATGAAAACTGTGGATGGAGGATCAACCCTGTTGCCATTGGAGTCAAACTCTATATGGCCTGTAAGACCATCATATGAGGTGGCCCTTAGCTCCTGCATGAAATCCTGGGGAAGTATGGAATTGGAACGTTTCATAGCCTCTATGGAAAGAATAAGCGAATCATAGACATATGCAGAGTACTCTCCCGGCCCGTCTATGGAAAGATCCATCTCATCCTTAAGGTCTCCAAGAAGCGAATTATATGAGTGCCAGAAATCTATGGCCCCCTGGTCGTTGGTATACATGGCTATGGAAGGAGGTTCAGGGATTATTGCCATAAGCCCGTCGATATTCACTCCCGGGGTAAGGTCGAATATCCTTTTATCCATACCCGGGGCTTCAGTCATAAATACCGGGTCGATACCAGTATCGGCTACCTCCTTTATTATGAGCGCCAGTTCATCATAATCCAGAGCGGCAAATATATGGTCCGGTTCATCTATCAGTATATTGTCTGCCAGGACCGACAGGTCGTCTTCACCAAACTTTATGGAATACGGCTGGGGGATTTTCTTGCCCTCCAGGGCAAGCAGCTCCTGCAGGTATTCGACAAGCCCTGCGGAATATTCCTCCTGATTGTCGATAAGTATGAGCTTTCCCTCCCCTGACTGCTCCAGGATGAAGTCTGCCATATTTTCTATCTTCTGACGGTTATTTATTATTACCCTGAAGAAATTGTCACCCTCCAGGGCAGTCTCTGCTTTCTGGGCAAATGGTGATAAGAGAGGTATATTATATTCCTCATATACAGGTATAGAGACCCTGGTGGTGCCGTCAAATGTGGAGCCTATGGCCAGTACTATCCCCTGGTCCACCAGTTCCCGGGCCACCAGGAATGCTTTTTCCGGATTGCCCTCATCATCGCCAGTAACAAGCTCTATGGTATAATCAAAACCTCCGATACTAACCGGTGTCAGCCGGGAGACTGCCAATTTGAGGCTTACCAGCTGATCTTCCCCGAATGCCCTGTAAGCTCCGGAAAGTACCGCCTGGTTTCCTATCTTTATGATCCTTTCCCTGCTGTCGCAGGATATCATATTAAGGGCCAGCGCTGCTGAGATTATTATTACTGGAAGTATTATGAAATATTTTATCTTATCCCGGTAAATACGGTACATCTCCACTCTCCAGTGTATTCGGACTAATTATAAAACAAAAAGATTATATCAAAAAAAGATCAATTAATAATGATTTTTCCACTAAAAGTATGCTAAAATCTTAAATGCAAGATTTAAACCATAATAAAATAGCATAAGCCATAGACCCATCAAAAGGAGGGAATATGAGTAGGATAGCCATAGTAACCGACAGTACCAGTGATATACCAGTCGACCTGGTAAAGAAAAGCAACATCACATCTGTGCCTCTTTCCGTGATTTTCAGGGATGCTACCTATCTTGACGATGGTAAAGAAATAACCATTGAAGATTTCTATAAAAAACTAAAGACTGCAGAAGCACTTCCCACCACCACCCAGCCCACCCCCAGGGATTTTGTGGAGACTTATACAACTCTTCTAAAAGACCATGACAGCGTCATCTCCATACATATCTCCAAAAAGATGTCGGGTACCATAAATTCTGCAGAACTGGCAAAACAGCAGATGCCTGATGCCGACATCAACATCTTTGATTCCGAACTTGTACATATGCCGCTGGGTTTTATGGTACTTGAGGCTGCTAAACTGGCGGGTGAAGGAAAATCCAGGGATGAAATATTGGAAGCTCTAAAGGAATTCAAGCAGAGGATAAAGGTCCTTTTTGTGCCCAGCACCCTGGAATACCTGAAAAAGGGCGGCAGGATAGGAAAGGCCAAGGGGCTTATCGCTTCCCTTCTGGAGATAAAACCCATACTTACCATAAATGCCGGCGAGGTATCCCAGTTCAAGAGCACGCGCAGATGGAACCAGGCAAAAATAGAGCTGGTAAATTCTATGGAACCGATGATAAATGATCCCGGCAATCTTACAGTATCCATAGGCGATTCTGATGCAAAAGAAGATGCTGAGGAGATGGCAGCCAGGATAAAGGAAAGGTTTGGCCCCAAAGAGATAATAAGGGTAAACATCGGTGCAGTGGTAGGGACCCATCTTGGGCCTGGAGGCATAGGCATAACCTTTTATGAAGAGTGACGGTTCCGGCAGGGATATACAAAGCATCAAAAACAGCATAAGAAAAGATATCCAGGATAATAGAGACAGCCTGGACAAGAGATCGAGACAGGAAAAGAGCGTGCTCATAGCCGGCAGGCTGATGGGTCTGGATAAGTACAGGGATTCATCGAATGTACTGGCTTATTATCCCTTCAGAAGCGAGATCGA
>CAZDXU010000191.1:0-12946 GCA_964509585.1 uncultured Actinomycetota bacterium
TTGACAAATATATTTTAATCTATATTATGAGCATATGGTCATAATTATAACTGGTTATGAAAAAGGATTTTGACAGGTGGGTCGATGAAAAAGGGCCCGGTTTTTTTAAAAAGATAGGCTTAAAACCGGGTCAGAAGATCCTTGATTTCGGCTGCGGCTGGGGCAGCAATACTATGGCTGCGGCAAAAGCGGTAGCGCCTTCAGGCTGTGTATATGCGCTGGAAAAAGATGAAAAGGCTATTAGCAGGCTTCTGGGATCAGCCGGCAGCAGGGCAATAGAGAATATCAGGATCATAGGATCCGGTGAAAGGGCCTCTATACCTGCGGGTAACGGCGAACTTGACGGGGTGCTTCTTTATGATGTCATCCATGACCATTATTTTGACCGGTCCGGAAGAAAAAAGCTTTTTCTGGAAGTTAAAAGGGTAATAAAGAAGGAAGGCATGCTGTCAGTATTTCCCCATCATATAGATGAAGCCGGACTCGAGACCATAAAGGCAGAGATATCGGGCTCAGGCTTCATCTTCCGGGATATGTTAAGGGATACCATACTGCATGACAGCATACTGATAATAGATACAGTATATAATTTTATCAGGGAATGAGGACAATGATTTGACAAATAAGGATAATGGAGGAAAGACTATGAAGAAACTGCCCGAAGAAGTAAGCAGCGCATGGGATAAGATGAGTGGACCGGCGGTGTTTACCACTGTAAGCCAGGATGGAGTGCCCAATAGTATTTATGTGACCTGCATCTCAAAATATGATGAGGGCATCATACTGGTAGCGGATAATTATTTTGATAAGACAAAGAAAAACATACTGGCAGGCAGCCGGGGATCAATAATATTTATTACTGACGAAAAGAAGTCCTACCAGATAAAAGGTCCCGTAGAGTATCACACTGAAGGCGGAATATATGAGGATATGAAGAAATGGAACCCCAAAAAGCATCCCGGACATGCGGCGGCGGCCATCAGGGTAGAAGAAGCCTTCACCGGGGCAAAGAAATTGCTTTAGTCATGAAAATTTTTACATGAATTTATTCTATCTTTTAGTATTATAGAGAAGACAGCAAAAAACCGGTGCTGAAGATAGATGAAAAACTGTAAAAAAATAATATTTACCCTGCTCTGCCTTGCAGCATGTATCCCGCTACTTATAGCTTCCTGCTCTATTATTGACAAAACACAGGCTCAGGCGGTATCCGGGGCGGCCGGGATAGAAACAAAAGATACTGTCCCCGGTTCCGGAAAGGACAACACCGCCCCGGTGGCGGTTATGGAGATACACCAGCAGAACTCTGACGGCTATTATATAAATGCGGGAAATCCCGCATACTTTACGGCTGAAAACTCTTTTGACCCGGATGGCGATGAGCTGGCCTACATCTGGGATATCCCCGGAACTGCAGGCTCCGGAAGCATGGCCCTTGAGCATATATTTACAGAAACAGGAATATATACAGTTGTCCTTACCGTATCCGACGGCATAACAGATACCGCTGTCAAAAAGCGCATAGAAGTAGTAGATATAGACAGCAGCATAATTATCACCCGGGAGCACAGCCTTACAGTTGAGATGCAGTATACCTTCACCAATAATGGCCCCGGAGATGTCCAGGAACTGTTCTGCCTTATGGAAGTCCCCAGGACATACCTTCCTTTCCAGGCAGTAATGGAAAGAAGGTCCAATTACAGGGAAGGCGACCAGTTGATCCAGGACGGCTTCAATATGATAGCCCGGTTTAACCTGGGAAGCCTCCAGGAGGGAAAGACCAGAATTGCATATATAAATTGCGATTCACTTCTGTATGAATATGATTTTGCCAGCCTGGGCGACACAGGCGACTATCATCCAGGCGACAGCGACGTTGCCGGATATACAGGCAGCGAATACTATATCGACAGCGATTCCAATATAATCAGGTCTGCTGCCAGGGCCGCTACCGGGGATCTTTCCAGCCCCAGAGAAAAGGCGGGGACATTATATGAACTGGTGACCGGGGTCATGGAATATGATTACTCCAGGCTGGGTGGAGGAAAGATGGGATATAACCATGCTTCGGAGATCCTGCAGGACGGATTGGGCGTGTGCACAGATTATTCCATCCTTTATGCCGCCCTGTGCCGGGCTTCAGGAATACCTGCCGTAGTAGTCCAGGGGATACCGGTATTCAGCATACTTAATGAATCGGGAAGACAGCTCTCATACGGCCATGCCTGGGTGGAGATAAAGCTTCCGGGATACGGCTGGATCCCTGTAGATGTAACCTCTGAAGAAGAATTCATGGGATATAATTACTTCCTGAACCTGCAGACATATAAAGGTTCCGGCATATTCTACCGGAGCCTTGATATAGACGGGGAAAAGTTTTACCCCAACAGCATATATTATACCTGGACCGGGGAAAGGGAGCCGGCAATAACCCAGGATATATCCTACCGGGTAAAAGGCCTTAAGGCAGAAGACCTTGATGTCTCCAGGGACAGTGATTTCCTGGACAAGGCAGGCCTGGTGCTTTCCGATTATAATTATGCCCTGAACCATGTTAATAATGCCCACGGACAGGACTGGATATTTGACGATCCCGACCATATAGCCATAGAGGAGACCCTGCTTCAGAGGCTTATAGAACTTTCCAGCTCCCTGGAGGACACGCAGGCGTCTTCCGGCCTGGCTTCATCAAAAGAGGAGCTGTTAGGGATATCAAGAGAGATAATCGATGCCAAGAAGAGGCAGATCGACTGCATGAGAGCCTCGGATTATAACTGTAATATGTCCTACCATAATATATTCAATGATGCTGTGGACAGGCTGTTTGAGCATTATAACCTCATGGTCGACAGTTATAATGATAAGTATTAGCCTTTGCCATAGACATCCGGTACCTGTAACCGGGACATTGATACCCGGATCATTTTTAAATCTAAAAAATATGGATTTTAAAAACAAGCTTTGCTACAATAAAGTCCACTGGCACCATTTAAAATCATTTAGAATATATGAAGCTTAAAAAAGACCTGAAGCTTATCGATGTCTTCTGTATTGCCACTGGGGCTATGATCAGCTCCGGACTTTTTATTTTACCCGGACTTGCCCATGCAAAAGCCGGACCGGCAGTAGTGCTGTCATATCTCTTGGCCGGTCTTTTAGCGCTGATAGGGGTATTGAGTATTTCAGAGCTTGCTACAGCTATGCCCAAAGCAGGGGGAGACTATTTTTTTATAACCAGGGGACTGGGCCCGGCAATAGGGATAGTGGCAGGCATGCTCAGCTGGTTTTCCCTGTCGCTCAAAAGCGCATTTGCCCTGGTGGGGATAGCGGCTTTTGTGAGGATCTTATTTGAATTCAATATGCAGGTTATAGGTATTTTCTTTTGCCTGGTCTTTCTGGCTGTTAATCTTTTCGGGGTAAAAAGCGCCAGCAGGACGCAGATAGGCCTTGTAATAGGACTATTGGCAATTATTTTTATCTATATAGCCTGGAGTGTCCCCTATATGAGGATACAGCGTTTCGGGCCATTTGTACCGGAAGGGATCTTTTCCATTTTTTCCACGGCAGGCTTCGTATTTGTTTCTTATGGAGGTCTTTTAAAGATCTCCAGCGTTGCCGAAGAAGTACAAGACCCCGCCAGGAATATCCCGCTGGGGCTGATACTGTCTCTTGCGGTCACAACTATGATCTATGGAGTAGCGGTTTTCACAACAGTCGGGCTCCTGGAACCTTCAGAACTTGACAATTCATTGACCCCGTTATCAGACGGCGCTTATGTCTCAATGGGCTTTACTGGAGTTGTCTTGCTAAGCATAGCCGCTATCCTGGCCTTTGTATCCACTGCGAATGCAGGAATAATGTCTGCCTCAAGATATCCCTTTGCCTTAAGCAGGGACAGGCTATACCCTGAACTTTTCAGCAGGGTGCATAAAAAATATAAGACCCCGTATATATCCATATTAGCAACCGGGCTGCTTATAATCATATTCTTATTCCTGGAGCTGGACCTTCTGGTAAAGGTTGCCTCGACTATTTTGATCCTGACATATATTCTTTCCATATTTTCAGTCATCATCCTTAGAAAGAGCAGGATACAGAATTACCGGCCCGGGTTCAGGGCGCCCCTGTTCCCCTGGCTGCAGATCCTGGGAATAATAGGTTTCATATTTATACTAACCGAGATGGGCAGGAATGCTATTATCATAAGCGCAGCCCTGGTTGCAGCAGGAATACTGATCTATGTTTTTTACGGCAGGAGAAAAGCGAAAGGGAAAGACCATGCCCTCCTCTACATACTGGACGGCATAACGCCAAAAAGATTGTCCCTTACCAGCGGGGAGCTGGAAAAAGAGCTAAAGATGATAATCTATGAAAGGGATAATATTGTCAAGGATGACTTCCATCGTGCAATTCTGGAGAGCACCGTACTGGACATAGATGATGATATAGACATATTTCAGCTTTACCGGGAAGTCTCCGGGATCTTATCTAAAAAGCTGGATATGGAGCCTGAATACTTATATGCTAAATTTGAAAAAAGAGAAAAGGAAAGCAGCCCGGTTATTGCCAAAAACATTATTATCCCCAATATTATTATTGACGGGGAAGGATATTTCAAGATCTTTGTAGTAAGATGCAAAAAGGGTATAAGGTTCAGGGAAAAGGGATCTGAGATCTTTGCAGCTTTCTTCCTTGTCTCATCAAGGGACCGGAGGAATCTAATGCTCCGCGCTCATACATGCATATCCCAAATAATAGCAAAAACCGGGCTTCTTGAGATGTGGATGCGGGCAAAGGGTGAAAAAGCCCTGAAGGATATAATTTTGCTGGGGGAAAGAAAAAGGGATTGAACTAAATACTGCCGCAGCATAACTGTGCTAACATTGCGGCTGTACACCGGACCAGTATTTTGGACAGGCTCCCTGAAATCTATACATTTATCAATGCTGTTTTGGTATAATATTTGAGGTTTTGCGGCGATATGGATATAAAAGGAATAAAAATACATTTTTATTCAAAGGGATTTTTTTAAAAGGTTAGAAAAACCCAGACAGGCATGATCAAGGCATACGGCAAGTATTTTTATAAAAATTTTTTCCCGGAAAACCATATTTTATCAGCAGAACGTTTAGCAACAGGAAAGGAGAATGGATAATGCAAATTGCGCCAAATCTATTATTGATGCGGATCATACCTTTTATAGGCGCTGCGCTTTCCCTTATAATGGCGATAGTCTTTGCAGTCCTTGTGAGCAAGAAAAGCCGCGGTTCAGGCAGGATGATGGAAATATCACAGGCAATTTTTATTGGGAGCAAAGCATATTTTTATCAGCAGCTCAAAGTAATAACTATTTTCTTTTTTGTTATTTCTGCTCTTTTAGGCGTAATGGTCTATTACGGCTATCTTGAATTTGTATCCATACCGGCTTTTGCTACCGGGATGATATTCAGCCTGCTCATCGGGTACCTGGGTCTATGGATATCTACAACATCAAATTCGAGAGTTACCCATGCAGCCAAGGAAAAAGGGCTGGGAGAGGCCATGAATATTGCTTTTACTGCCGCATCTGCATCAGGTATGCTGCTGGGGACGGTGGCTCTTTTGCATACTGCATTATGGTTTAATATGCTTTACTGGTGGCATGGCCGCGGAGGACTTGACCCTTTAGCGGATATGCAGCAGATCGTCACCATACTTATAACGTTTACAATCGGTACCTCTTTTGCTGCCTTCTTTATGAGGACAGGCGGGGGGGTATTTACAAAAGCTGCTGACATGGGTGCAGATTACGTGGGAAAAGTAGAATCAGGACTCAAGGAAGATGACCACAGGAATCCTGCTACCATAGCTGATAATGTGGGAGATAATGTAGGTGATGTGGGGGGCATGAAAGCAGATGCTCTTGAATCATGGGTAGGGGCAATAATTGCCTCACAGTTTTTGGCCTTCGTTGCCTTTCAGGGAATGCCAATTATGTTAAACAGCATATTGCTTCCGATGTTGATCTCTGCAGCAGGGGCAGTCGCTTCAATAATAGCAATTATCATAATGAAGGCGATAATCGCCAGGTATAAGGAAAATGCAACCGTCTCAATGCTTACAGGGACTACCCTTTCAGGACTTTTAATAACGGTCCTGGTAATAGCGGGAATGTTATTTTTTGTAATACGATATGTAATGGGTACAGGATACAACTTCCTTTATTATTGCAGCATCGGTGGGCTGGCTGCAGGCTTTTTGATTGGCCTATTTACATTGCTTTATACTGATTCAAGATACAGGCCTACAAGGAATATTGCCGAAAGTGCAAAATCAGGACCCGGCACCCTTGTGGTCAACGGGCTTGCATATGGCATGGAGAGCACGATACTTCCTGCGATCACTGTTATTGCCGTAATGCTTTTCTCTTTCTATATATCAGGAGGCGGTATAGATTTCCAGGTTGGATTATACGGAGTTGCTATTGCGGCAGTAGCCATGCTTTCCACATCTGCATTTGCAGTGACCATAGACGTTTACGGACCTATTGCAGATAATGCCGGCGGGATCGCGGAGATGTCTGAACAGCCAGCAAGTGTAAGGATGATCACAGACAAGCTTGATGCTGTTGGAAATACAACTGCAGCAATAGGAAAGGGCCTTTTGATTGGAAGTGCGGCAATTACCGCTCTTGCGCTTGGCCAGGCATATTTTTCAAAGATCGAACTTATTACAGGTACAATAATGCTTGATTTTATTAAGGATCCAAAGATCCTGGTAGGTCTATTTATTGGCATTATAATGCCGTTCCTCTTTACTTCAATGCTTATAAGGGCTGTGGGGAATGCGGCCAATAAAGTTGTGGTGGAGGCAAGAAAACAAATCAAAGGCATACTTGCAGGAGAGACCGAGGGCGACCCCAAAGCATTTATTTCAATAGTAACGCGGTCTGCTCAAAGGGGTATTATACTGCCGGGCATACTTGTTTTCACCATCCCTGTATTAACGGGTATTTTCCTTGGTCCAGGAGGAGTGATAGCGCTTATTATAGGGACTCTGCTTTCAGGCTTTGCACATGGTATTTATATGGCAAATGCAGGCGGCGCACTTGATAATGCCAAAAAGAAGATCGAGGAAGAAGGTAAGAGCGGGACTCCGGAACATGCTGCTTCCGTCATAGGAGATACAGTGGGGGACCCCTTAAAGGACACCGCAGGACCATCGATGAACATTCTTATAAAGCTTATAAGCATCGTGGCGATCGAGACAGCCGTCCTTATAACAAGTATTTCAGAAAGGCTCCCTTATTTTTAAATCTGAATAATTATAGAAATAGTTGATGATAAAAAAGGGTTCCTGTAGCCATACGGGAACCCTTTTGCATAAAAAAATAGAAAAACAATATAAGATCTTAGCCCAGGCTTGCTTTGACCATAGGCAGCAGACCAGAAGGCCAGTTGATATCATTAAAAAGATCATCGTCTGTTTGTTTTTTGCAATACCGGTAAAAATGGTAATATAAGCATGGAAGATATGTTTTTTAAATAATACCGGCAGGTCCTTTGAATGGCAGCATTTGAAAAAATAAACTGCGGAATTGACGGATTGGATAAAGTCCTGGACCATATCAGGCTGGGAGACAATGTGGTATTGCAGGTATCCCATATCGATGAATATGTCCTGCTTGCCGAAGCCCTGGCAAAGCAGGCTATTATTGAAAAAAGAAATGTCCTGTATATAAGATTTGCCCAGCATAAGCCGCTTCTAAAGCCCAGGCCGGGCCTGAAAATAGTAGAGCTTGACACAGGCGCAGGTTTTGAAAGTTTTTCAGTAGAAGTCCATGATATCATCGAACAGCAGGAGCGCGAGGCCATTTATATATTTGACAGCATATCCGAGCTTCAGGCTGCCTGGTCTGCAGACCTGATGATGGGGAATTTTTTTGTGGTCACCTGCCCGTTTCTATTCGAGCTGGATACAGTAGCGTATTTTGGCATAATAAGGGGAAGACATTCATTTGATACGATTGCCAGGATAAGAGAGACCACCCAGGTCCTCATAGATATTTACTCTGAAGGCAATGAGATATATCTGCATCCCCTTAAAGTTTGGAAAAGATATTCAAATACCATGTTTCTACCTCATAGATTTGAAAAAAGCAATCCGGAAGATTTTACAACTCTGACAGGGGGATTAGGCGTAAGCAGGTTTTATGCGCTTATGGAAAGAAAAGCAAGCGCTTTTGAGGACCAGAACCTTGATAACTGGGACAGGTTTTTTCTATATGCAAAGATGGATCCTGCCAGGACCGGCAGGGATGTGATAGATGATATGTGCGAAAGGCTGATGGGCACTGATAAGAAGATCGCCGGCCTCATATCTGAAAACTTCAATATACGGGACCTGATAGCAGTAAAAGAAAGGATGATAGGATCGGGAAAGATCGGAGGGAAGGCGGCAGGGATGCTCCTTGCAAGAAAGATCATTGAAAATAATGATGCCCGGGCTTATTCCAGGCTTGAGTCCCATGACTCTTTCTATATAGGTTCTGATGTATATTATACATATATCGTCCAGAACGACTGCTGGAAGTTAAGGCTTTTACAAAAGAGAAAAGAGGGGTATTTCTCATCGGCCAGGCTTCTAAAGGAAAAGATCTTATCGGGAGTCTTTCCCGACACTACAAGGGAGCAGTTCAGGCGCTTGCTGGAATATTATGGGCAGAGTCCTATTATTGTAAGGTCAAGCAGCTTGCTGGAGGATAGTTTTTCAAATGCATTTGCCGGAAAATATGAATCAGTTTTTTGTGTCAATACAGGGAGTCTTGATAAAAGACTTAAAAGTCTTGAAAAAGCCATAAAACAGGTCTATGCCAGCACAATGGCTGAATCAGCGCTCGAATACCGCCTCAAGCGGGGCCTGTTCAAAAATGATGAACAGATGGCAATACTTGTACAAAGGGTATCGGGCCTGAAATTTGACAGCATATTTATGCCATGTGCGGCAGGAGTGGGTTATTCATATAATTCCTATCGCTGGCATAAAGATATTGATCCTGATGCAGGCATTGCAAGGGTGGTGATGGGCCTGGGGACAAGGGCAGTGGAAAGGACTGAAGGGGACTATCCAAGGATTGCAAGCCTTGGGAATCCACAGATCTCGCCCCTGACAAGCAATATAGAAAAGAGCCAGTATTCACAGCACAAAGTGGACCTTCTTGATATTGAAAAGGATGTCTTTTCTTCGGTGGACCTGCAAGAGCTGTCGCCAAAGCTGCCCGGATGGTATAAGAGGATCATGGTAGAGCATGATCATGAAGTTGAAAAGCTGCTTGAGGAGCAGGCAGGCGCTGAAAATGGAAAGAGAAAGAAGGAAGTGCTGTTTTCTACCTGCGAAGGCCTTTTAAGGATGGAAGATTTCACCGAATCACTAAGAGATATGATGTCTTTGATCCAGAAGCATTATGATTATCCTGTTGATATCGAATTTGCATGCAATTTTACAGAAGAGGGGGATTTTTTGATAAACCTGCTTCAATGCAGGCCGCTGCAGACCGGCGGGGGAGGGGCAAAAGTAAAGATCCCCGATATTGATGACAGCAAAGTCTTTTTTGAGCTTTCAGGAGGCACAATGGGGGGTGCTGTAAAAAAGCATATCGACATTGTTATCCAGGTCGATCCAGGGGGCTATTGCCATCTGCCGCACAGAAGGAAATATGATATTGCAAGGGCAATCGGGAGATTGAACCATTATTTCAAAGATATATGTAAATACAGGGGAAAAGCCGGCTGTAAAAATAAGGATAAAGAAAGTACAGTGATGCTTCTGGCGCCCGGGCGTATCGGCACCACCTCTCCAGAAACAGGTGTTCCTGTGACATTTGCAGAGATAAGCAATATTGATATTATTTGCGAAGTCTCATACAGGAAGGGGGGATATATGCCCGAGCTGTCTTTTGGCAGCCATTTTTTTAATGATCTTGTGGAAGAAGGCATATTTTATGCCGCTATTTTTGAAGATGACAATATAATAAGGTTTGAAGCTGATTTTTTTAAAGAAATGAAGAATATACTTGCTGATATATGTGATGATTGTGCTGATATCAAAGATATAATAAGGGTCTATGATGTCTCAAATGCAGGCCTGGCTATTTATTCAGACATCATAAGCAACAGAACCATATGCGGAGAAGTACCAGCTTCTAGTGACGCGGTTTAAAAAAATACTGAAGAAATAATTATCATCTGCATCTATTTTAAAGACAAAAAAGTATAAGACAGCTGCATTTACATTTCAATCCTTTAGGGATATAATCATTAACTTAAATAAAGAGGCGATGAAGCCTTTAAGGTGCAGCGAAGCATCTGTTTTCCGGTTTATGATGTCCGGTGAATAGGTGCTTTTTTTATTTTTAAGACCCAGGGGAAGAAAAAAGAGATAAGGCAGGAGAAGATGATAAATACCATGACTTACAAGAAAAGCATTATCAGGGGCAATGAGAACCCCTATATAAAGGATATACTTGATGCAGTGGAAAAAAATAATGCCGGGGAACACGAATTCCATCAGGCGGCCAGGGAAGTACTTACCTCTATAGAGCCGGTTTTTGATAAACACCCCGAATACAGGGAGGCAGGGATCCTTGAAAGGATAGTCGAGCCTGAGAGGCAGATAATATTCAGAGTGCCATGGATCGACGATAATGGAAAAGTCAGGGTCAATCGCGGATTCAGGGTTGAATTTAACAGCGCCATCGGCCCTTATAAAGGCGGGCTGAGATTCCATCCCTCGGTAAACCTTGGAATAATAAAGTTTCTGGGTTTCGAGCAGATATTTAAAAATTCGCTTACATCACAGTGTATCGGCGGGGGTAAGGGCGGCAGCGATTTTGACCCCAAAGGCAAGACAGACCACGAAGTCATGAAATTTTGCCAGAGTTTCATGACCGAATTATTCAGGTTTTTAGGACCTAATACCGATGTCCCTGCAGGTGACATAGGTACCGGTACAAGGGAAATAGGATATCTTTTTGGCCAGTATAAAAGGATCAAGAATGCTTTTGAAGGAGTTTTGACAGGAAAGACAGTCGAATCCGGCGGAAGCCTTTTAAGGCCTGAAGCTACAGGCTATGGACTTGTATACTTCGTCGATGAAATGCTTAAGTCTAAAAAGAAGTCTTTTAAAGATTCCAGGGTCACCATATCCGGTTCAGGCAATGTTGCCATCTATGCCGGCCAGAGAGCCAGGGAGCTTGGGGCCAGGATAATTGCCATGAGTGATTCAAATGGATATATCCATGATCCCGGAGGTATAGACGTCGATGAGATCAGGATATTGAAGGAAATAAAAAGAAAGAGGATAAGACAATACCTGGAAAAATATCCTGATGCAGAATATATTGATAATCCATCCGGGATATGGGACATAAAATGCGATATCGCCTTTCCATGCGCCACACAAAATGAATTAGACGGCAGTGCCGCAAATAGATTGATGGAAAACGGCTGCTATGCCGTGGGCGAAGGCGCCAATATGCCTTCAACGCCGGAAGCAGTACATTATTTTGTGCAGAATAAAATACTTTTTGGCCCGGGGAAAGCGGCAAATGCAGGAGGTGTAGCTGTATCAGGCCTGGAAATGTCTCAGAACAGCACGAGGTCCTGCTGGACCAGGGATGAGGTAGATGCAAAGCTCAGGGCTATCATGAAAAATATTTATATAAAATCCAGCATTGCCGCCAGTGAATATGGGGATGAAGGGAATATAGTGCTGGGCTCCAATATAGCTGGATTTGTCAAAGTAGCCGATGCCATGATGGCGCAGGGAGTCGTCTGATAGGACTGACAGAAAAGAAGGTCCGCTGAGCCGAATATATATCAGGAATGCCGGTTTATGGAGGATCACAGGCCGTGTTTCCAGAAGCAGATCCAAATGGATCCTATAAAACCTTTTCCATAAATACCCAGTCCCTGTATCCCATATACCGCTGCGCCAGAACAGATGACCTGAACATCAGCTGGTTAAATCCCATCTTGCGGTAGAATGAGAATGCAGGCTTATTGTCATTGGCCACCCATAATCTGAGCCTGTCTTTGCCCCGGCTGCGGGCGATATATTCGGCATAGGAAAGCATGGCTGTAGCCACGCCTTTACGCCGGAAATCCTTTTCCGCTGCTACATTATTGATATATATGGTGGACCCGTCTATGGCAGGCATATCAAGAAAGGTCAAAAAATATGCCCTCATGGCCCCTAAGAGGCCCAAATTTCTGGCAAAGCTGGAAAAACTCTTGCGGTATCCCCTGGAGTTTTCTTTGGTGACCAGTTCGATGATGCCTACCATCCTGTCCTTGTAGACTGCTGCCAGGTATCTTCCCAGGCCCAGGTTCATCTGCATTTCTTCCCTGATTATACTGCAGGCAGCCTGTCGGCTGTTTCCATAAATAGGCCCAAGTTTTTCAAAAAATGCATCAAATTCAATGGAGAGGTAATCATCGATCTCGTCATATCTTATAAGCCGGATATTTATATTTTCCAGTTTTTCGCCTATTTTTTATCCTTTAGAAGTTTGTTGGCCTTTTGGGCATCTTCCGGCCTGGCCAGGAGCTTTACCCCCCTTACTTTTCCCAGGGAGGGATAAAGTTCTCCGGCATCATCAGCAGTTATGCTGGTTTCTATTCCCATGCTCTCCAGGTAGCCCCTGGCCAATTCTGCTTCCATTCGGGAGTTATAGACTTCTAGCGTCACAAGTTTTGCCATTTTTTTATTTCCTGTAAATATCATACATATAAAAATATCCTCATGTAAGAATTATAGGATATCGGATTATTTTACTCAATGCTGAAAAAACACTGGCAAATACTTACTAATAGGTGATTAAGCACATATTTTTGCTATAATCATATATATGGATTTAAACCAACTTCTTCTAAAGATATATGAAGCCGCCGGGATGCAGCGCTGGAAC
>CAZDXU010000192.1:0-3658 GCA_964509585.1 uncultured Actinomycetota bacterium
CCCTTCCCTGGCGGTGTCGAATTCCCTGAAGAGATTAAGCTTCCTTTCGATATTTCCCAGGACATACCTGGGCTCCTTATCTTCTTCCTCTATGATCAAGCCCCTGGTTATAAGCCTATGGCTGAAAACAGCAAAATCTCTGTTATTTTCATAATCAGCTTCATAATAAAGGAGTTCAGGATAGACCCAGCTGCCCCTGCCATTGGACTTGAACCGGAAATCAGTATAGGTCACACCGTCATATTCGATGCAGTGGCCTGCAGTTATAAGGTAAAACTCTTCCCTGTAATGCATAGCAAAAGCGGTAAAGTTCTTCTCCCTACCTCCCTCTATTGGGGAAGCCGAACCATAATATACAGTCTCCAGAAGCAGGTTCAGGTTTCCGGTAAGGACATCGTGGTCTTTCAACTCTTCCTCCCGAAGTATTATAGCCTGCCTGAGTCCACCTATCTCGTTTTCTAATTCCTGTATTTTGCCTTCCGCCTGGCTTATCCTGCCGGAGCAGGCAGGCATGATAAAAGCAAGAGCTCCAGTAAATATAAAGGCCAGTATAGATGTATATACTTTTTTTATCATATTATCAGGACTATTATATAACATTGTCCCTGTTTTTTTCATCTTGCGGGTATAATTTTTGCCTTCTGGAGCAGAGATAGGCGGTCCTTCCCCCAACTTTTATTACCTTGAGCCGGTTGCCGCAATAGGGACAGCCCCCACCCTTTTCCCTGCAAGAAAGAAGCCAGTCTTGCGGGTACTTTTTCATATCAGCATGTTTTTCTACTGCCAGGGCAAGGACTTGCTTCATTTTTTTATAAATCATCTCATATTTTTCCCTGTCTATATCTATACATCCTGAAAGCGGATGTATAGAAGACTGGAACAGGATCTCGTCAGCATAAAGATTTCCCATGCCGGCAACAATGGACTGGTCCATAAGCGCTGATTTTATTGGTTTTTTCCTTGTTGACAGCCTTTCGATAAACACATTCATATTTATGCTGAGCGCATCAGGCCCCAGCTTTTTATCATCAAAGAAACTATCAATATCATCATACAAATAGATCATCCCCAGGCGCCTGGCATCCACCAGAGCCAGGCAGGAATCATCAAATTCCAGCAGAAGGCGTGTATGGGCAGGTATATCCCGGCAGTCTTCCAGGTATTTGGGATAACCGGTCATCCCGAAATGAAGTATCAAAAACTTTGGACCGGATATCTCCAGAAAAACATATTTCCCATGCCTGTTTGAGGAAGTAATGACCCTGTCTTGCAAGTCCGCTGCCAGCTCTGCCGGATCCGGTGCCCTTTTTAACAGAAAACTGTCTATATGGCTTGCAGCAAATATCCTTTTGCCTATAGCATGCCTGTCAAAATATTTTCTGTATGTTTCGACTTCCGGAAGTTCGGGCATAGCTTATTTCCCCTTTATATCAGTCCTTTATGATATTGTATCTTTTATTGGATTCATATCAATTGATGCACCTAAAAAAATTATTTTAGCTTTTTAGCTTTATATATTAGAATTAGAACTATCAAAAAATGGATAGGGAAGAAGAATATGCTGCTTGCCATAGATGTGGGTAATACCCAGACAGTAATAGGACTTTTTAAAAAAAATAATATACAGGCATCCTGGAGGATGGTGACCCCCAGGTTTGAGACTGCCGATGAGATCGCTTCGGCAGTATATGGTTTCCTGCATAATTCGGGATATGATTCGGAGAATATAAGGGAAATAGCCATCTCCTGCGTGGTTCCCAGGATACTGGATGAGCTGAAGCAGATGAGCCATAAGTATTTTAACTGCCAGCCCCTGGTGGTAGACCACACCATAAGATCGGGCCTGATAATAAAATATAATAACCCGGAAGAGATAGGTGCGGACAGGATAGCCAATTCCGTGGCTGCCAGTGAGATCCACGGTTATCCGGCCATAGTTGTCGATTTCGGAACAGCTACTACATTCGATATCATATCCTCCAGAGGTGAATACCTGGGAGGGGTAATAGCGCCGGGTATTGAGATATCCTCAGAAGCTCTTTTTAAATATGCCGCCAAACTGTCCAAGGTCGACCTGTACTGGCCTGAAAAAGTCATCGGGAAGACGACATATGACGGCATACGCTCCGGGATATTATATGGATACCTGGGCCAGATAGATTTCCTGGTAGATAAGATAGTAGAGGAAGTAAGGCAGGATGATCCAGGGTTCAAGCCGAAGATAATCGCCACCGGAGGCCTGTCAGTCCTGATGCTGGAAAAAAGCAGATGGATAGAGATACATGATCCCGACCTTACTTTAAAGGGCCTGAACCTGCTGGTTGAGAAGAACCGGGAATGATGATGGAAGACAATAAGCTCAAGAAGCTTCTGGATGAGCTGGAAGAGCTGGCTTCCGCATACATAGACGGGTATTTTTCCCACAATAACATAACTCCTATTCCCCGGGATGTCATGGGGGAAGCCCGGATTGGAAAATACAGCTTTAATATTGGAAATATAGAGATAAAGAATCCCGTGATCTCAGCACCTCTGGCAGGCATAAGCGATAATACCTACAGAATATTTGCCCGTTCTTTTGGATGCAGCCTTACATTTTCAGAGATGGTCACCAGCTATGGCCTGCACTATGATCATAAAAAAAGCAGTGAGCTTACCAACATAACTGATCCCGAAAGACCCTGCGCCCTGCAGCTTTTTGGGTCCGATCCCGGCATAATGGCGGAAGCGGCTGCTAAAGTTGCCGAAAAAGCAGACATAATTGATATAAATATGGGATGTCCCGTTCCCAAGATAATAAAAGCAAAGAGCGGAGGCTACCTGATGCAGGAAGAGAAGCTCGCCGGCAAAATAATCTCCCGGGTGGTCGATGCTGTGGACAAGCCAGTCACTGTCAAGACCAGGATAGGCTGGAACAGGGATAATATAAATGCGGTCAATATGGCAATGATCGCCCGGGAATCCGGGGCCAGCGCTATAATCATACACGGCAGGACGGTAAAGCAGGGCTTTTCCGGCGAGGTTGACTATGGGGAGATAAGGAAGGTGAAGGATGCTGTGGACATCCCTGTGATAGCCAGCGGCGATATCCTGAATCCGGCTGATGCATTGAATGTCCTGGAATATACCAAATGCGAGGGAGTTATGATAGGCAGAGCGGCAAAGGGGACTCTGTGGATCTTTATGGAAATGGTCACCACCTTCCTGCTTATGGAAAAAGGTTATGATATTGGTTATATTCCTGAAGGAGATCCCGGCAAGGACTGGAAGAAAAGATTTGCCGCATTATATTTGAGGTTCCTGGTCCACTTTAAGGGGGAGTATAAGGCTGTAAGGGAGTTCAGGAAACATCTTTCCTGGATATTTAAGGGTGAAAGGGATATAGCAAAGACAAGGAAGAAGTTTTTCCTTATTGAGGGTATAGGGGATGCGCTGGAGATAATTGACAGCATTAGCAAGTTCTTATAAATTATTTTGCTTCAGTTACTAACACAATAGAGACTTGAAAAATTATCAGTTACTATTATAATAGCAACTGGAGGTAAATTATTATGGACAGGGCAAAGATAGAACAATTTTATGCAAGATGGAAGTTAACCCTGCCACAAAGAATTGAAGGCTATATTTATGATGAAGAACGGGGGTTGCTTCCGCAAAG
>CAZDXU010000193.1:0-6107 GCA_964509585.1 uncultured Actinomycetota bacterium
AAGGCCTATTGAGAGAGGCGTGATAGAAAGATTCGGGAAATTTCAGAGGATAAAAGATGCGGGCCTTACCTGGATAATCCCCATGATAGACAGGATGTATAAGGTCAATATAACCGAGCAGATGGTGGATGTGATGCCGCAGATGGTAATCACAAAAGATAAGCTTAATGCAGAGGTCGATGCGGTGGTCTATTATCAGATAAAGGACGTAAAGGCTTCCATCTATAATGTAGATGACCACAGGGCACAGCTTACCAGCCTGGCCAGGACCACGCTAAGGGCAGTAATAGGCAATATGACGCTTACGGATGCCAATGAAAAAAGGAGTGAGATAAACTATCAGGTAGAGACTGTCCTGGATAAGGAGACTAACAGTTATGGGGTGGAAGTCCTGAGAGTAGAGATACAGAAGATACAGCCTCCTCCGGATGTACAGGAATCCATGAACAAGGTGGTAAAGGCAGAACAGGAAAAGATAGCAGCCATGGACATAGCTACTGCTACCGAGACCAGGGCCGACGGGGAGAAGAGGGCCGAGATCAAGAAGGCCGAAGGCGTCAGGCAGGGGCTTATACTTTCTGCAGAGGGCCAGGCTGAATCAATAAGGCTGGTGGCAAATGCTGATGCCGATAAGATAAAGGTGGTAAATGAAGCTGCCCATAAATACTTTGTAGGAAATGCACAGATCTTGAAGAAAATAGAAGCTGTAGAGATCTCACTAAAGGAAAACACCAAGATACTGGTAGATACTGACAGGGTGCAGACGGTAGTGACCGAGGCTGCCGGGGTAACACCCATATCGAGAGAAAGTACCAGGAAAGCGCCAAATACAAAATAATCCTATAACTTATTTTGATCAAAAGGACCGGCACAATGACCTTCTGCCGGTCCTTTTTAAGTTTCTTCTCAGATAACTGCTATAATATACCCCATATGCGGATACTGGTAATAGAAGATGAAAAAAGGCTGGCAGACTCCATAAAGAAGGGTCTGGAACAGGAATCATATGCCGCGGATGTGTCTTATGACGGCAGCGATGGCTATGGCATGGCCCTTATCCAGGATTATGACCTTATTATCCTGGACATTATGCTTCCCGGTATGGATGGCATGGAAATATGCCGTAAACTGAGGATCGAGGATAAGGTCGATTCTTCCATACTTATGCTTACCGCCAGGGGGCAGGTAAAGGACAGGGTAGAAGGTCTTAATACCGGAGCCGATGATTATCTTACCAAGCCCTTTGCCTTTGAAGAACTGCTGGCAAGGATAAAGGCACTCTCCAGGCGCCCCAGAAGCGGCCTGGGCACAGTGCTTTCAGCAGATGACCTTACCCTGGATACCATAAGTTATGAAGTCAGGAGGGCAGGAAAGGCCATAAGATTATCCAGGACCGAATATGCCCTGCTTGAGTATTTGCTGAAGAATAAGGGCAGGGTGCTTACCAAGGAACAGATAATGGGGAAGGTATGGGACTATGATGCTGATATACTTCCCAATACTGTAGAAGTATATATAAGGTATCTAAGGAATAAGATCGAAGAACCATTCAGGAGAAAGAAGCCGGTAATCGAGACCGTGCGGGGATTCGGCTACCGCATAGGGGGAGGGGAAGATGTTTAGGTCAGCCAGGTTCAAGATAACTGTATGGTATGTCTTAGCCGTCATGGTCATAAGCCTCACATTCAGCCTGGTCATATACAGGACTATTGCCAGTGACCTTGACCAGCGTTATGTGAATATAGAAAACCAGATCAAATCGAATTTCAGGAACCTGGAAAAGATACCCCCTGTACTCAAAAACATGCTCCGGAATGATCTCATGATAGCCAAGCAGAGGGTCTATTTCATGCTGCTCTTTGCCAATGGCGGTATTTTTGTATTATCGCTCCTGGTGGGATATTTTCTGGCGGGAAGGACACTCAGGCCCATAGAGGAGATGGTAGAAGAGCAGAACCGGTTCATCTCCGATGCATCCCATGAAATAAGGACTCCCCTGACAGCACTGAAGACTTCCACTGAAGTGGCACTGAGAGATAAAAATATGTCGGCGGAAGACGCCAGGAACATACTGGAAGAAAACCTGGAGGATATAGGGAGCCTGGAGATGCTTTCCGAGCATCTGCTCCACCTGGCACAATACCAGAGGGGAAGAAGAGTGCTGGATCTTAAGAAGATAAACCTGGCAGAGTCTGCCAGGAGAGTCTATAAAAAGGCAGCTGCCGTTGCCGAAAATAAAAATATAACTTTTGAACTTGAGGCCAGGGATGCCTGGATAAATGCTGATACCATAAGTGTGGAAGAGCTGATCCTCATACTCCTGGATAATGCTTTTAAATATACTCCCCAGGGCGGAAAGGTATTGCTTAGAGCGGCTCCCCTGGGCAGGTATGGAGTACTTGAGGTCACAGATTCCGGGGAAGGTATCAGCCCCCGGGACCAGAACCATATTTTTGACCGTTTCTACCGGGCAGACCGTTCGCGATCCAAGAGCAGGATCTCCGGTTTCGGACTGGGACTGCCTGTAGCCAAAAGGATAGCCGACCTCCATCACGGGTCTATAAAGGTCTCTTCCGGGCTAGGTCACGGTTCCACATTTACCGTCCGCATACCTCTGATATAAGATTCCAAAAATTTTCATCATTTAAGCTTTTTCTCAGTTTTATGCTGTATAAATGTATTTAATAAAAAACAGACCAGGAGGAAATATGAAAAGAAGAAGTGTAAAGCTGGCAGTATCCCTCATATCCGGCCTTACCCTGATGATAATGCTGGGAGCAGGATTTACGGGCACTCTTAATGCAGATCCTCTGGAAGATGGCGAATACCCGCCCCTGGCAGAAAAGTTTGCCCAGAGGTTTGACCTGGACCTGGATGAAGTCATGGATTTTATGCAGGAGTTAAGGGAAGAAAAAAGAGCCGGTATGGAAGTAAAGTTTGAAGAGAAACTGAATGAACTGGTGGAAGACGGTGATATAACAGATGAACAGAAACAGGTCATACTGGATAAGAAAGAAGAGATGGAAGCTTTCAGGGAAAGCCTGGGGGATATGACTGTATCCGATGCCAGGAAAGCACTGGGGGAAATGAAGGAAGAGCTTAGGGACTGGGCTGAAGAAAATGACATCGAACTTAAATACCTTTTCCCCAGAGCCCAAAAAAGAATGGATCATAAAGGATTTAACTTTTTTGGATTTGGCGGCAGAAGGTAAATTGACATAGATGCATTGATAATATCATGATGAGAAACCAGGGTGCTAGATAACCTCAGAATACCTCCCAAACAAGAGCCGCTTTCCCACGGGGAAGCGGCCTCTTCTATTCCGTATAACTTGAAAAGCAAAAAGATATCATATATCCTTTGAAAAATATTAATATTTTCTCCTGGAGTCAAGAGATGAGCCACATACTTGCCATAAATCCCGGAAACACATCTACAAAAGCAGCATTATTCGAAGATGACAGACTGCTGGAGATGGAAACGGTAAGGCACGAAAAAGAAGAGCTGGAGAACTTTCGGCATTTTATAGACCAGATGGAGCTCAGGCGGCAGGCAGTACAGGAATTTTTGGACCGGCACAGCATAGATCCGGAAAAGATCGATTATTTTATTGGCAGGGGAGGTTATCTAAGGCCGCTTAGAAGCGGTTTATATGAAGTAAATGAAAGAATGCTTGATGACCTTAAGACTTCCAGATACGGCAAACATGCTTCCAACCTGGGAGCAATGCTGGCCTACGATTTCTCCAGCAAATATGGCAAAAGGGCATTTATACTGGATCCTATCTGCGTTGACGAACTTGATCCCATAGCCAGGATAAGCGGACATCCTGCCATAAAAAGAAAAAGTGTGTTTCACGCATTAAACCATAAGAGGATCGCCAGGAGAGCTGCATCTGAGCTGGGCCGGGATTATAGCCAATTAAACCTGATAGTAGCGCATCTGGGATCCGGGATAACCATCGGACTGCATAAAAGGGGAAGGATAGTAGATGTAAATGACGCCATTGACGGTGAAGGTCCTTTCGGTCCGGAAAGGTCAGGGGGCCTCCCGGCCGGATCTTTTTTGAAATATGTCTTCAAAAAAGGTCTTGACCTGGAACAGGCTTACAGGATCCTCTACGGTGAGGGAGGTATGTATGCCTATCTGGGCACCAATGACTTCAGGAAGGTGATGAAGGACTATGAACAAAAGAAAGATGATAAAGTAAAAATAGTAGTGGAAGCCATGGCTTACCAGATATCCAGGAATATTGCTGCCATGGCCGCTCCCGCGGGAGGAGATATCGATGCCATAGCCATCACGGGAGGCCTTGCATATTCTAAGACATTTACGGACCTTATTGTCCCCAATATCAGTTTTATAACCAGCATTATTCTAATATATCCCGGCGAGGATGAGCTGCAGGCCATGGCGGAAGGCGTTGTAAAAGCATTAAAGGGGGAGATAGAAATACTGGAATATTAATGCCCCATGGCTGCATTACCGGGATTGTAATAATATTAAAATTGCCATTGATAGTTGGCAATTGCCATTATATAATGGCAATATATGCTTTTTGGAGATAGGGATATGAAACTTAAGACAAAAATAGATGATTTTGGAAGAATGGTAATACCTAAGAAGATAAGGGATGATCTTGCTATCTCAAAAGATTCCGAGATCAGTTTGATCTCCAGGGACAATGAGATAATTATCAGGATAGATAATACCAATAAACCATTTATACAGGACCAGGAAGGCGTCCTGGTGGTTTGTTCGGAACCTGCCGGATCCTTTGAAGAGGCAATTAAAGACAATAGGGATGAAAGAATAAAAAAGGTCCTGGGGGATATTGATATATGAAAGTCCTTATAGATACTTCTGTGATTGTTGCAGCATTTATCGATTCACATCCAGAACATAAAAAGTCAGTATGCTGGCTTCAGAAAGCCGTGAAAAGACAAATACAGGGCTTTATATCATCACACAGCCTGGTTGAGACTTATTCGGTATTGACGAGTCTTCCGCTTAGCCCCAGGATAAGCCCCGGACTGGCAGTGGAACTTATAAAAAAGAACCTGATCGATAATTTTCAGGTAGTGACTTATGGTGAAAAAGATTATACAGGACTCCTTGAAAGCCTGGCAAAGAATAATATTTCAGGCGGCGCCAGCTATGACGGCCTGATATTAAGAGCAGCTGAAAAAATCAAATCAGATATTATAATCACACTTAATGTCAATGATTTTATAAGGATATCTCCAGCTTTGCTGCAAAAGATATCCGCTCCCTAGGATCAAATATATACTGATCCTATTCCCCGAATATTCACTGAAAAGGTCTCCATATCGGCGGATACCAGCTTTGCCCCTGTTTCCGGCTCATCCATCTTCCTGAAATTTATCAGGAATGGCCTCTACATAAGCTAATCATTTCCATCAGACCAGCAGTTTTATCCTGGGACAAAATAATCCCTGGTATGTAAAAAATAAAATAATGGACCTAGATATTATCCAGCTTTTTTACCCTTCTGCGATGCCTTTCCTCAGTACTGAAATCAGTCTCCAGCCAGGCGTTTACAATTATTTTGGCCAGTTTAGTACTGATATAGTTCTGTCCCAGACATAATATATTGGTATTGATATGTTCCCGGGACTGCCGGGCAATAAATGGGTCGGCGGCATTGACAGCCCGTATGCCTTTTACCTTATTGGCAGTCACGCATGCCCCTACTCCGCTCCCGCACAAAAGTATGCCCAGATCTCCTGTCTCACTGACTTTCCCTGCCACTTTCAGGGCATAATCAGGATAATCATCGCCGGGCTCATATTTCTCATTGCCCATGTCTATGACATTGTAGCCTGACCTGGCAAGATATGATCTAAGATAGTTCTTAAGATTATAGCCTGCATGGTCCGAACCTATATATATTGTCTTTTTTTCATCGATCATGGTCTACCTCTTCTGCCAGGGCCACCTGCCATTTGTCTCGACCTCCAGGGAGAAGCTTAAAAATGTCCGGATCAATACGATAATGGCCAGGAGCCCCACACTCTGAAGTGTGACCTGGAGTGCAAGTGACCTTATTATATCCGCAGCAATGAGTATCTCCAGTCCCAGGATT
>CAZDXU010000194.1:0-4801 GCA_964509585.1 uncultured Actinomycetota bacterium
AATCTTATTGTAATTTGAGTATAATATAATAGGATATCATAACTAAGGATTTATTCAATATTCAGGAATGAAAGGAAGTTTCAGATTAAATCACTTTGAGTTAGGATGATTTTTCCTGTTTTTACAGCAATGGCAAAGAGTGGGGCATCTACTGGCAAAAAAAGGATGTATCGACAGGGAAAATACTTAAAAAAATGAGATATTATACAAAAAGCAGGATCAATTAAATAGTCAACCGAATAATATTTTTAAGGAAGAAGGATAAAAATGCTACAGACAGGTGAGGGAGACAAATTTTACCAGTATTCAAAAAAATATCTCGTAGAAGGTCTGTCGGCTTCTGCCAGATGGAATGATAATTTAAAAAGACCACTATATTTTAAAAAGGGGGAGGGCGCTTATGTATATGATATTGACAATAATAGATTGTTAGATATGTTCCTTTCACACGGGGCTTCTATTCTTGGACACAATAACAATAAGATAAACGAAGCAATTAAAAGTGCTATAGGGATGGGAACGCTATGCTCTTATGAGACTGAATTCCAGACGGAACTGGCAGAAAAGCTCTGTAAGTTGATACCATGCGCCGATCTCTGCCGATTCAGCTGTTCAGGGACCGAAGCAGTAATGCATACCCTGAGGCTTGCCAGGGAATACACAGGAAAAGACCTGGTCTTAAAATTTGAAGGGCATTATCACGGATTATCAGATTATGTGCAGTATAACTGGTGCCCTGTTCCAGACAGGATGGGAAAACGGGATGATCCCAATATTATACCTTTTTCAGGTGGCATACCGAAGGGAATTGAAAAATATATCAAAATAATACCATTTAATGATCTTGATATCCTGCAGGATACCATAGAGAGATTCAAAGATAGCCTGGCAGCGGTAATACTGGAACCAATAAATTATAATCAGGGATGCATAATCCCCGATAAAGAATATATAGAATCATTAAGGGAGCTTACCAGAGATAATGATATAATACTTATCTTTGATGAAGTGCTTTCCGCATTCAGGACCGGTCAGGATTGCGCCCAGGGATATCTCAAAGTCACGCCTGATATATGCATTATCGGAAAGTCGATCGGTGGCGGTACTCCCATAAGCGCAATAGCCGGCAAGAGAGAAATAATGGAACATTTTAAGCCAAAAGGCGGATGTACGCATAGCGGCACATATAATGGTCACCTAATTCCGGTAATGGCTTCACTGGCAACTCTGGGTGAATTGGAAAAACCTTATTTCTATGAACATATATATAAATTGGCTGAAAGATTGTATAAAGGTTTAAGCAATATATTCAAAGAAAGCAGGCTAAATATAATAGTCCAGGGACTTGGCTCAAGATTTGGATTTTTCTTTGATTCTAAAAAAGATATTGTAAGTGAATACCGTGAAAGGTTGGGAGAAAACAATGAAATGGCCTCGAAATTCTATCAGCTCATGTATGAGAAGGGCATATATTTCCATGGCCTGCATCATGGTTTTTCTTCAGTTCATTCTGTTGATGATATAGATATGGTACTAAATCGTACCGAAGAGACTATAAGGGAATTAGAGGAAATATTTTAAAGAGACAAATAAATCACATATTTATTAAATAAAAAGACTGCTATAGAAATATGGAATTAAGCTGCCTTCCAGTATCATATTTTAATGAAATAATAAAAGGTAGAAAAACAGTCCTTGACTGGGCAGACGAGGCCAGAAAGATAGGATACGGCTGCATAGACCTGAGTGTGCTTTTCTTTCAGAGCCTTAAGAGAAGTTATCTGGAAGACCTTAAAAAGGATCTTGACACAATAGGAGTTGAAATAGCCATAATAAACACCTACACAGACTTTACCCACCCCAGCAGCTGCAAACGGAAAGCAGAACTGGAAAAGTTTAAGGAATATATGGCTGCAGCTGAGATACTGGGCTCATCATATATAAGGGTGACAGCAGGCCAGGCCCATCCAGAGACACCCCCGGAAGAAGGAATATCCTGGGCGGTAGAGGGTATAACAGGTGTTCTGGAGTCTTCGGGGGACAGTCCGGTAAAGCTGCTGTTTGAAAACCACGCAAAACCTGGCATATGGGACTATACCGACTTTACATTTGATGTGGATATATTTCTAAGGATTTATGAGAAAATAAAGGACACCCCCATAAGAATACTGTTTGACACGGCAAACTCTGTAGCCTCAGGTGCAGACCCGTTGAAGTTAATAGATAAGGTCCATCCCAGCATCTCAGCCGTCCATGCTGCGGATACCAAAAAAGAAGGGATATTCAGTCCGGTATTGGTAGGAACAGGTGCCGTACCTCTTAGAGAGATATTTAAAAAACTAAAGACACTTGGCTTTGACGGGCTGGTATCCATAGAAGAGGCAAGTCTTACAGGCAGAAGGGGAATAGAGAAAGCCTATAAGTATATAAAAGATTTAATAGAGGAGCAAAGCTGTTTAAAGAATCATTAAAAACTTATATATTATGGGAATTTAATAAAAAATACTTATTAAAGGATAATTGTCATGAAAAAAAATATAAATCTGGGAGTATCCCCATAGGTAAATTCGTTTTTTCACATGAAGATGCCCTGGTGCAGAAGCAAAAGATCTATAATAGGCCAAATGAATTGGATATTGCTTGTATAGACTTGGAAAAGACCTTTCCTGACGGAATGGTCAGAAACCAGAAGCATGTAGAAAAAGCAGTAGAATATTTTAAAAATGAAAAGGCAGGCGCACTATTTATTCCCCATTGTAATTTTGGCACAGAGGGTGCGGCGGCCATGATAGCAAATGAGCTTGGTCTGCCGATATTGCTCTGGAGCCCAAGGGACGAAGCTCCGCTTAAAGATGGTTCAAGGCTAAGGGATAGTCTCTGCGGGACCCTGGCAACTTCAAAAGTACTTAATAAACTAAAGGTCCCTTTTACCTATATAGAAAACTGCTTCTTTGATGATAATAAATTCGAGACTGGAGTAATAGATTTTATAAGAGCTGCCTCTGTTGTAAGGTCGATCAAGAACATATCGCCTCACTTGAAGCGGAAAATTTTGATAAAGATTAATATTTATTAGATGATAAAAACAGAGTTAGTACTGGATTCAAGGTCGTTGCTGGGCGAAGGCTCATGGTGGGACCATGATAAAAAGGTATTGTCCTGGATAGACAGCCTTGGAAGGATGATCCACAGATATGACCCGGCTGTCAATATCAATAATACGACCATGACCGGTCAGTTTGTAGGCTGTGCCGTACCGCGAAAAAGCGGCAGCATGATAGCATGCATGCAGGATGGGATATATAATGTCGATTATGAGAATAACAAAATAGAGCCTTTGTTCAGTATCGAAAAGGAGATCAGGGACAACAGGTTTAATGACGGAAAATGCGACAGCCGGGGAAGGCTCTGGTTTGGCAGCATGTCCATGAAAATAAGCCAGGGCGGTAAATTCAAAAACAAGGGATCATTCTATAATTATTCCCAAAAATATGGGGTTGTGAAAGTATTTGGCGATGTGGGGATCTCAAACGGAATTGCCTGGAGCCGGGATGATACGAAGATGTACTATATAGATTCACTGACCAGAAGCGTGGCCTGTTTTGACTTTGATATTGAAAAAGGCCTTTTAAGGAATAAAAGATATATAATAAAGATACCAGGAACCGATGGTCTTCCCGATGGGATGACCATCGATGTAGAAGGTTTGCTGTGGATAGCCCATTTCGGGGGCTTCCAGGTATCGCGGTGGGACCCGGAGACAGGTGAAAAAATAGGTAAGATAGAACTCCCGGTACCCAATGTGACATCCTGTATTTTTGGCGGTAATGACCTGGATGAGCTCTACATCACCACTGCCAGGGAAGGTTTGAAAAAAGAGGATCTAAAGAAATACCCTCTTTCAGGAGGATTGTTTAAGGCCTGGCCGGGGATAAAAGGCAGTATACTTCATAAATTCGGATAGGAAAGGATATCAATATTGAAATACCATAATGAATTCGAAAGATCGTCTCCCGAGTCAGTAGGGATACCCTCGGAAGCCATAGAAAGACTGCTGGACAGCCTGGAGGCGGAACGGAACACCGAACCCCATGGACTTATGATAATGCGGCATGGGAAGATATGCGCCGAAGGCTGGTGGGCGCCGTATGCAGCCGGTCTTCCCCATCAGCTATATTCTTTGACGAAGACTTATACCGCAACCGCAGTAGGCATAGCATATACCGAAGGTCTCCTGGGCCTGGACGATAAGGTCATAGATCATTTTCCCGAATACGGGCCCGGGGAAGATAAAAGGAATATGGATGTGACTATAAGGCAGACACTTGCCATGGCTTCAGGCAAGCCGGAGCACAGATGCAATAAGGCAGAATGGAGAGAGCACTTCTTCGGGATACCATTTACGGCAGAACCGGGTACAAAGTTCGAGTATAGCTGTGAGGATACCCATATACTGATGGCCATAGTACAGAAGGTATCAGGCCTGGGCCTGCATGAGTATCTAAAATCCAGGCTCTTTGACCGGATCGGCATCGATGCAGGAAGGCTAAAATGGCTGCGTCTTCCGGATGGCAGCGAGATCGGCGCCGGCGGCCTCTATGCCGCCACCGAAGACTCTCTGAGGCTTATGAAGCTTTACCTTGGCGGGGGTGTCTGGGAAGGCGTTAGGATACTGGCTCCCGATTATGTAGAGCAGGCTACCACAAAGCAGATCGAAAACCGGGGCCATGGATACGGCTTCCAGATCCATATGGGATCCTGGAAAGGATCATATTACGGTTCCGGAGCCCTGGGGCAGGCT
>CAZDXU010000195.1:0-6641 GCA_964509585.1 uncultured Actinomycetota bacterium
AAAGGGGACAGGCTTTATATACCCACCTGGAATGCTGACCGGATAAATAAATATATGGGGTCAAAGAAGCCCGTTATCACTCCCCTTGACTCGAAGTACTGGGACTTACTCAAGAAAAGGGTCAGGAAGTCGGTAAAAAAACTGGCGGTAGACCTGGCGCAGCTTTATGCCCAGAGGCAGTCTGTGGAAGGCTATGCTTTTCCTCCTGACAGCGCCTGGCAGAAAGAGATAGAAGCCGGTTTTGGCTTCAGCGAGACAGAAGACCAGGCAAAGGCCATAGAATATGTAAAACAGGCCATGGAATCTGCCAGGCCCATGGATGTCCTGGTGATAGGGGATGTCGGATTTGGGAAGACAGAGGTGGCCATAAGGGCCGCTTTTAAAGCCATTGAGGACGGCAAGCAGGTGCTTATGCTGGTACCCACTACCATCCTTGCCGACCAGCATTTCACCACATTTTCTAAGAGGTTCAGGGAATATCCGGTAGTGGTGGAGGTCCTTTCCAGGTTCAGGAAAAAAAAGGACCAGAAAAGGATAATAGAAGATTTTGCAGCCGGAAAGGCAGACATGCTTATCGGGACCCACAGGGTCCTGCAGAAGGATATAGAACCTTCAGACCTGGGACTTATTATCGTCGATGAGGAACAGCGGTTCGGGGTAAACAGCAAGGAAAAGATAAAGCTGATGAAGAAACAGGTAGATGTGCTCACCCTGAGCGCCACCCCCATACCCAGGACCCTGTACATGTCTATGGCTGGAGTCAGAGATATGGCCCTTATTGAGACTTATCCTGAAGGCAGGAACCCCATAGAGACCTTTGTGGGAGAAATGGACCGCTCCATAGTGCAGAATGCCTGCCGCAGGGAGATGGCCAGGGGAGGCCAGGTATATTATGTATATAATCGCATATCGGGTATTTTCCAGAAGGCGGACCAGCTGGCCCGTATTCTGCCAGAAGCCAGGATAGCTGTTACCCACGGCAGGATGGAGGGACAGAAAATAGAGAAGATGATGACCGCATTCATAGAGGGTGATTATGACATACTGCTTACCACCTCCATAATAGAATCGGGGATGGATATTGAGAATGCCAATACCCTTATAGTGGAAGACTCCCACAGGTTCGGCCTGTCCCAGCTTTACCAGCTGCGGGGAAGGGTGGGGAGATCCTCAGAGCAGGCCTATGCCTATCTCTTCTATCCCGGCCGCAGGAACCTGGACAGTACTGCATACCAGAGGCTGAAGACATTATCAGAGTATACCGACCTGGGTTCGGGTTATAAGATTGCTATGAAAGACCTGGAGATAAGGGGGGCAGGCGAGATCCTGGGACCCCGGCAGCATGGCCATATAAACAGCGTCGGCTATGATATGTACTGCCAGATAATAAAGGAGGAAGTGGACAGGCTTAAGGGGATAGAAGTAGCCGAGGACCTGGATATACAGATCGACCTTCCGGTTAGCGCTTATATACCCAAAAATTACATAATAAATCCCGGGGACAGGATAAAGATATACAAGAAGCTGGGGGCAGCCCCGGACTTCAGGATCATTGATGATGCTGTGGAGGAGATGACAAAAAGATACGGCAGTCCCCCCGGCGCGGTGAAAAACCTTATAGGCCTGGCCCGGATAAAGACGCTTATGCGCACTGCCGGAATAGAGAGCCTGAGGTATTCCCGGGGGAGGGGAATAATAATAAAGAAGATAGAAATTGACGGGAAAATATTAAAAGTATTGTCCCGTAAAAATGATATCACCTACCAGCCCCGGTACGGACAGCTGACCCTCAGGGACGGGGGCAAAAACATTGATTTAAATATAGTTATAAAATGTTTAGATGATATAATAGGGGCCATGTGATTTTTTGCTAATACTTTACGAAAGAAGGTCGTGTTGGAAAGAAGTAAAAGAAATTTTTTATTAAAGATTATAATAGCCTCAGTACTGGCATTATCCATGGTCTTTGCTGCCGCCTGCAGCCAGCCCGTAGCTGCCATAAACGGTATTGAAGTCAAACAGGAAGAAGTAGATGAATATATAAACTTCATACTGTCCCAGGACCCGGAGGGAGGAGAGTTCCTTACCGAAGAAGATATGCTGGAGCTGGAAATAAATATAATAGACTCCCTGCTGGTGGTAAAACTCCTGGAACAATATGCTGAAGATAATAATATATCAGTCGACCAGGAAGAAATAGACCTGCAGATGGACTCCATTATCTCCTCATATGGAGGCGAAGATATATTTGAAGCTGATCTTAAGGCGAAAAATGTAGACAGGGATTTTTTGGAAAAGGAAATAAAAAACCAGATACTCAGGAACAAGATCTATACCGAAGCCACCATGGAAGCCATAGTGACCGAAGAGCAGGCAAGAGAGTATTATGACCAGAACCTGGAAATGCAGTTTACCACCCCGGAAAGGATAAGGGCAAGCCATATACTTTCCATTTTTCCCTGGAGAAACGATGAAGGCATAGAAGAGACCGAGCAGGCCAAAAGTGAAGCAAGGGACAAGCTGGAATTCGTCCAGGAGCAGCTGGAAAACGGCGCCGAGTTCGGGGATATGGCCAGGGAATATTCGGATGATACCGGGACCAGCGCCGACGGGGGGGACCTGGGCTTTATTACCAGGGGACAGATGGTGCCGGCATTCGAGGAAGCGGCTTTTGCCCTTGAAGTAGGCGAGGTGAGCGGGATAGTGGAGACGGAATTCGGCTACCACCTGATAAAGGTATTTGACCGGCAGGAAGAGGGCATACAGGGATTTGAAGATGTAAAAGATGATATCACTACCTATCTGGCAGAGCTCAATAAGATGCAGAAATGGGAAGAATTTATAATGACCCTGATACAGGATGCAGATATCGCCTATTATACCGATAATGAGGGCACCCTTAACGGCCTTGCAGAAGAAGAAACAGGCGAGGAAGCAGAAGATGGAGAGGAAAGCCAGGACCAGCTGCTTGATGATGAAAATCTGGAAGATTTTATAGATGAAGAATAATCATTTAAAAGCTTTTTGATATGGGATTTGACCTTGATTCACCCGATACCGGGATTCTTGACAGTATGGAAAAACCGGAAGAATTATTTCTTGTACTGGCGGGGATAATGGAACGGCTCCGTTCAGACAGGGGCTGCCTCTGGGACCGCAAGCAGGATCACTCCAGCCTGAAAAAAAGCCTTATAGAAGAAGCCTATGAGACTGTTGAGGCTATCGACAGCGGTGATGCAGGCGAGCTGAAGGAAGAGCTGGGAGACCTGCTGCTGCAGATAGTGTTTCACGGGCAGATAGCCCAGGAAGAGGGCAGCTTTACCCATGCGGATATAATAAGGGGGATAATCAAGAAGCTCCTGAGGCGGCACCCTCATGTCTTCAGCCATGCCAGCGCTTCCAGCAGCAGGGAGATCCTGGAAAACTGGGAGGAAATAAAAAAGCAGGAGCGCAAAGGCTCCAAAAAGGAGAAGGATTCCATATTCAGCGGCATCCCCCGCTCGCTTCCCGGGCTGCATTATGCTTATGAGATCCAGAACCGGGCATCGCGCCTGGGATTTGACTGGGAGAAAGCTGAAGATGTCTATGAAAAGGTAAAGGAAGAAATGGCAGAATTGGAGACGGAAGCTGTCAAAGGCAGCAGGGAAGCAGTCTCCGGGGAACTGGGAGACCTTCTTTTTTCCATTGTAAACTATGGAAGGCATATGGATATCGATATTGAAAAAAGCCTCAAGGGTACCTGCAAACGGTTTATTTCCAGGTTTAAGATGATGGAAGACATGGCCGCAGAAAAGGGAGAGGATTTTAAAAGCCTCACCCTGGAAGAAAAAGACAGGCTGTGGGAAAAGGCCAAGAAAAGGCAAAGATCATGAGGAAGACCAAGATAATCTGCACCATAGGACCGGCCAGCCAGGACATAAAGACCCTGGAGAAGCTAATAATGTCCGGTATGGACCTTGCCAGGATAAACACTTCCCATGCTGACAAAGAAGAAGTAAAGATGCTGGTAGGCAGGATCAGGAGAGCGTCCAAAGCCTCTGGCAGGGAGATAGCCATAATACTGGACCTGCAGGGACCCAAGATAAGGATCGGCAGGCTGGAAAGCCCGCTGGAACTAAAAAACAGCCAGAAAGTGATACTTTCCACTGCTCCAGGAGATAAGGGAAGTATGAAAGACGGCCTTCCCGTTATCCCGGTCACATACACCAGGTTCATAGATGACATAAAAAAAGATGCCAGGGTATTCATAGATGACGGGCTTATAGAATGCCGGGTGACAGGTGTCAGCAGGAAAAACAAACAGGCAGAATGCCGGGTAATAACCGGGGGCTTACTTTCATCCAACAAGGGCATCAACCTTCCCGGAGTCTCGGTTAGCGAGGATTCTGTCACCAGTAGGGATATGGAATTTTTGAAGCTGGGACTTCAGCTGGAAGTCGATTTTATTGCCCAGTCTTTCGTAAGGACCAAAGAAGATGTGGAAAAGATAAGGAAGGCAATAGACAGGGACAAAAGTACTGTCAGGATCATTTCCAAGATAGAAAAGCATGAAGCCGTAGATACATTTGAGGAGATCCTGGGCATATCTGACGCCATTATGGTGGCAAGGGGCGACCTGGGAATAGAGATAGATGCAGAAGAAGTCCCGGCCATACAGAAAAGGATCATAAGGAGGTCCAATTTGTCGGGAAAACCGGTAATAACCGCCACCCAGATGTTAAACTCCATGATAGTGAGCCCCAGGCCTACCAGGGCAGAGGTAAGCGATGTGGCCAATGCCATACTGGACGGTTCAGATGCGGTCATGCTTTCCGGGGAGACAGCCGTGGGCAGGTATGCGGTAAAGGCAGTGCAGATGATGGTCCGCATAATAGAGGAGACAGAGAAGACCCTTGACTATGACCTTATATCCCAGAACAGCACTTTGCTCAGGAAAAAACTGGGCGTCCCCCACAATACCATAACCGAGGCTATAAGCTATGCCGCATGCGGGGTAGCAGCCATACTTGATGCCGCTGCCATAATATCCTCTACCGAGTCGGGAAATACCGCCAGGCAGGTATCCAAGAACAGGCCCAGAAGCCTGATAATAGGGACCAGCCCTAATGAATATGTGGTAAGGCAGCTGATGCTGAGCTGGGGAGTGGTGCCCTTAAAGACATTATCCTCAAAAAATATTGACAGCATGATAGAGGAGGATATAAAGATATCCCAGAAAGCAGGCCTGGTAAAGAAAGGCGACAGGGTGGTCATAACTGCGGGAGTCATGGTAAATGAACCGGGCAGCACCAACCTTATAAATGTAAGGGAGATAGGTTGATGGTTTCCCTGATCTGCTACACTCCGCAGCTGTTTCGTAAAAACCTCTTAAATCCATAAATGGGAGATATATCATATGAAGAAAATAGCATTTCCCGATAATAGATTTGAACAGTTTATGGTGGATTCAGTAAGAGGCACTGATAAAATACTGGTATATGTGGACGGAGATGATCCCCGAACCGCTGTTGCAGCGGCAGAGTTTACAAAACTTAATCCATCCAGGCTTATCTTCCTTGGCACGGCAAAGAAAATAGAGGACAATCTTTACCGGGCAGGGTTAAAGTCTGATAAGATAGAAATAATCGAGCCTGGAAAATCAGAAAGATCCAATCATTACTGCGCGGTCTTAAAGGAAATATTTGCCGGGAGGGGCAAGGATATCGGAGACAAGGATATAGCAGGATTAGTGTCAAAGACAAATTACTATGCTGCACTTATGCTAAAAGAAGGCAGGGCAGACGGCTGTGTAAGCGGATCCATAAGTTCAACCGGGGATATGATGAAACCCCTGATACAGGTAATAGGGACAGGCGACACTAAAAAAAGCATTTCCGGAGCCGCGATGCAGATCATACCGGATTCCTCCTGCGGCCTTGGGGGGAAAATACTGTTCTCTGACATAGCGGTAATACCCGATCCCGATGAAAAACAAATGATAGATATAGTGCTTGAAAGCTATAAGACAGCCAAGATCCTCTTTGAGGATGAACCTAAAATAGCCATGCTGTCATATTCTACCCGGGGAAGTGCAAAGTCAGAAAAGATCGACCAGATAAATAAGGTTATAGAGAAAATCAAAAAAATAGATCCCGTTATAAAAATAGATGGAGAGCTTCAGTTTGATGCCGCAGTAGCAGAGGATGTAGCCAGGAACAAAGGCGGTTCCAGCGAAGTGGCAGGCCATGCAAATGTGCTGATCTTTCCCAATCTGGATGCAGGCAATATTTGTATCAAGGCCATACACAGGCTGGCAAAGACAAAATATTACGGAACCATAATCCAGGGTTCCCCCATACCATTTAATGACCTTTCCAGGGGGTGTGATCCGGTAGAGATCTTAAGCATGTCTATGATAACGCTGATGCAGATAAAAGAAAAAGAGTCAGTTAAAAAAAAGTAATATATGTATCACAGGTGGGGGTGCTCTTCCGATATCTTTCCCGGCGATTCATGATGGATAGACCAGGGGGGGGGGAATAAAAATATTCCAACGGGCATAGCCTCTATTCCTCAGTAAGCTTCAGATGCTTTATATCATCAATAAGTCTGGGATCGGTATATTAGAATTGTTATCAGATCAGAAAAGTATTCCTAAACTT
>CAZDXU010000196.1:0-3294 GCA_964509585.1 uncultured Actinomycetota bacterium
CGGGCGCCATGCTTCTTTCTTATAAATTTGATAAGAAAACTCATTATTCCATGAAAGTCCTTATGCACAGACTGTGAATAGATATACTCGTCCATAAAAAACATCCTTTCCTGTTATTTCCCTGTATAAAGAAATCATAATATATTAAAGCTTTAATATCCAGAAAAGCAGATAGGTGTGTGGGCAGTATTTTTATAGTATAATCAATGAGTTTAAAGGTTTAAATAGAGAAAAATATGAGAAAGCAGCGCAAGGACAGCAAGAAACGTTTCTGTACTCTAAAAGATGTAGCCAGTCTTGCAGGGGTATCATATGCAACTGTCTCAAACTACCTTAACAGGAGAGAACTTCTTAAAAAAGATACAGCCGGCCGGGTAGCCGATGCCATAAAGAAGCTGAAATACACTCCTGCGCTTACCGCCAGGCAGTTAAAGCTCCAGCAGACTGACACGATAGGCATAATAGTGCCTGATATCGTAAATAACTACTATGCCACCGTGTCAAAGACAATAGAAGAGATCATGAGGAAAAAGGGTTTTGAGACGGTAATATATAATACAAATTATCTGCCTGAAGAGGAGGAAAGCGCCCTGGATTTCTTTATCTCAAAGAGGATCAGGGGACTTATGCTGATGTCCATACGCAGAGAGTTTAAAAGATTAAGTTCCATCATCGAAAACCACAGGCTGCCTGTGGTGGTGATAGATAATTATGTGAGGGGACTGGGCAGCTGGACCATAGTACAGGATAACTACCGGGGCGCATACCGGCTCATCGACCATCTTGCCAGGGAGCATGGCTACAGGGATATAGCTTTTATAAGTTCGGATTCAAAAGTGACCACAGTAAGGGAAAGGATAAAAGGCTACATGTCTGCCCTGGAGGATAACCAGATACCTGTCAATGAAGATTATATAGTTGAAGGCAGTTTCGATCCCATGCATGGCTATGAAGCTGCCATAAGACTGCTGGAGATGGAAAATCCTCCCCGCGCCATTTCGGCTTCAACCTCCATGTATTCCATCGGTATCCTGAAGGCGATCAACAGCAAAAGACTTAGGATACCCGAAGATATCGCTATTACATCTTTTGATGATTATGATTTTGCAGAAGTGACGAATCCTTCCATCACTGCGCTAAAAAGGGTGGACCATATGATGGGAGAAAAAGCTGCAGGTATAATGCTGGAACTGATAATGGGAAAGCTGGAGATCAAAAATAAGACCATAAGGATAGATACCCCCCTTATAACCCGATGTTCCTGCGGATGCGTGGTTAAATAATCATATTTGCTTTTTATCGATTTTTTGATTAATATCATTAATACTGTCATTTAAAAAAGACTATGAGGGTAGGGTCTATTAATAATATTCGAGAGTGAAGGCAGCAGGGTATTTCAGTTTACTCTCTTATGACGGTGACATATATTATTCTTTAAAATCAGGTTATTTTAAAAATGTTTAAGTATTCTCTAATTTTAAACGTTTAAAACAATTTTATGATAGATATTGACAAAGATATCCTTTTGGAATATATTAATCAGGTAAAGTTATCTTACCAATTTATCAAATAGGGTCACCTGAAAAAGGTTTGGATATATTTTTGTTTTTAATAAAGGATAGATGCAGAAAAGGGGGTGGTCGTAAAAAACAACAATCTTCGGTCTCATATGCAATGTCTAAGATGAATTGTATGTAAGGCCCGCTTAAAAACACATGTTATCGTAACAAACTGAACGGAGGTTCGAATGAAGAAAATATTAATAGCGATGCTGGCAGTGGTCTTTTTACTGTCCTTCACCATAACCGGTGTGGGCTGTAAGGAAGAAGCTGCAGAAGTAGTTGAAGAAGTTGAAGAAGCCGTAGAAGAAGTTGCCGAGGAAGTGGAAGAGGAAGCAGAAGAAGTTGCCGAGGAAGTGGAAGAGGAAGCTGCTCCCGACAAGACATTCTGGGAGATGATAAATGACGGCGATCTTGATTTCTCCGGAATAACCATCAATTATCTGTATCAGGGCGGCATGGGCTATAGTGATGAATATATCCCGGCCTGCGCAGAAGAATTCTCGGCCCTTACCGGCGCAGAAGTTGTGCTAGATCCTACCCCATGGGAAGCTCAGATGCCCAAGATAGTAAATGACGTCACCACCGGTGCTAACAGGTATGATGTATTCGAGGGTGATATAGAGTTCCAGTATGGCCTGTATCCTTATATGACTGAGCTTACAGAGCTGATAGACAAATATAATGTGGATATGGATGGATACTTTAATCCCATGTATACCTTTGGTGAATGGCAGGCAGAAGGTGTCAGATACGGACTTCCCTTCTCAACTGGTGTATCTACAATGGTGATAAGGACGGATATATTCGACGAAGCAGGTATTGAGTATCCTTTTGACAGCTTTGAAGATTATTATGCAGCCCTGGCAGAAGTCCAGGATCCTGATAATGGTTTCTACGGCGCAGCATTTGCCGGCGTCAATGCACAGCTGGTAAAGAAATGGCTGGCAAGGTACTGGGCGCAGGAAGCTTCAGTATTCTCAAAGACCTGGGCTCCCCAGGTAAATAGTCCTGAAGGCATAGCCGCCACCGAACTGATGGTAGAGTATATGGATTATGCTCCTCCAGGGGTCCTTGGATGGGATCTTCCTGAAGCGGCAGCCGCATTCCTGAATGGGGATACCGCAGCATATGAGCTGTGGTGGAGCATGCTGGCAGGAAGGATAGACAATCCGGATGAGTCCAATATCGTTGACAAATGGACCATGATACCAGCCCCGGGCGGTGGACCGAGCGGAAACTTCACCCAGCATAACTGCGAACTGCTGGCCGGTTCACAGAATCCTGATGCAGCATTTGCCTGGATGGCATACATAACATCCTCGGAAAGGCAGATACAGGCCGCAAAGGACGAAATAGCAGGAACCATGAGAGGTTTCGACTATGCACGTAAGACAGCATGGGAAGAAGTAATGGTGCCTGAATATCCATTCATGTCAGCTTATGTGGAATCACTTGATGCAGGTATCCCGGTAACACCCGGACTCCCGCAGTGGCTGGAAGCATTCATGGCCATTGGGGAGAATTCAGGATTGGCTATGTCCGGAAGTGCAACACCGGAAGAGTCTATGGCTAACCTCCAGGCTACACTGGAAGGAATAATACAGTCAGCCATACCTCCATATGAGTACAGAAGCCCATTTGTTGAATAAATAGTATATGGGACTTTAAGCTTATGGTTTGAGCTAAACGCAGGCATCTTCTGGCTGAGATGAAACCAGAAGGTGCCTGCTTG
>CAZDXU010000197.1:0-2969 GCA_964509585.1 uncultured Actinomycetota bacterium
GCTTAATATGCTTCCGGAAACAGATGCCATAAAGCAGGCAAGGCAGAGGCTTGATGCCTATCTTCTAAAGGCCAGGGAAATGGCAGGTTCCATAAGCGAGGACAGCAAAAGACATGGGCTTCTGAAAGTCTGCAGCTTCTTTGAACAGGAGACAGGGAGGACAAGTTGAATTTTTCCCATGCCCTTCTGGAAGTGATCCAGGTCACAGCCCCCATATTCATTATTATAGCTGCCGGTTTTTTCATAAGGAAGATAAACCTTATAAATGCCGACGGGGTGGATGTGCTGAACCGGCTTGCCTATAATATAGGTCTGCCGGCGCTGTTCCTTCTGAATATCACCGAATACAGTTTAAGCGATATCTTCAATATAGATATAATAAAAGTGATCTATGCCACATATGCAGCGTATTTTGTCATCTTGCTTCTGCTTGCTTTTACTGTCAGAAGGAGCAGCAAGACCAGAGGAGCCTTTTTTGTATCATCCTACCGGGTCAATATGGCCTTTGTGGGCCTTCCCATAGTATGGGCCGCTTTTGGCGGGCTGGCCCTGGCAAAGGCCACCCTGGTGATAGCTTTCCTGGTCCCCATAAATGTCATGTCTTCCATTATAGTATTCAGGATATTCAGCCGGGGCGAAGAGAAGTTTGTAATAAGAAGACTTCTTAAAAGCATTGTGACCGATCCCATAATCATTGCCGCAATACTGGGGATAGTAATGTCTTACTTCGATGTCCGGCCGCCTGGATTCATAAATAGTTCCCTGGATATAATATCAGGGATGACTGTGGGAGTGGCCCTTCTTTCCATCGGAGCATCCTTCAGGTTCGATCACATTAAAAGCGACCTGAAGCTGGTATCCTATATAAGCTTCAATAAGCTTATACTGATGCCGGTACTGGCATTCATGGCAGCTGAATATGTGTTCAGGATGGATACTCTTGACAGGAATATAATAGTCACCCTTTTTGCCGCCCCCCTGGCCGTAGCCGCCTATATAATGGCCAGGGAACTGAGGTCAGACCACGACCTGGTATCCTCGTCCCTGATACTTACAACCATAATATCAGCTTTCACCATATCGGGATGGCTTCTGGTCTTAAGGTATATATAGGGCTGCCTGTCAGGGATAGAGCATGCGGTAGAAATTATAATTACCCATCACCCTCTTAATATAATCCTTGGTCTCAAGGAAAGTGATATGCTCTATAAACTCATCCTGGCTCATATCCCCGAAACGGGATATCCAGCCGGACATGGACCCCGGCCCGCCGTTATAGGCTCCCAGGCAGTACACCGGGTTTTCCTGGAAGTTTTCCAGCTGCCGGTCCAAATAATATATACCCATCTCTATATTTATCTCGGGATCGTAGAGCATCTCCACTTCAAAACCTTCAAGGCCTATCTGGCGGGCTATACTGCTGCCGGTAGCAGGCATTATCTGCATAAGGCCTCTGGCACCGGCATATGAACCGGCATCAGTCTTAAAGTTTGACTCCTGCCGCATAACCGCCAGGGCAAAAAGGGGATCTACCCCGTACCGGTCACTGTATCTGTCTATTATCTCCTTAAAACCATAGGGATAATAAAGGTAATAGGCATAGGCAAGATGGTCTCCTGAAAGCCCTTTCCTTATATTTGAAAGATTATTATATACCAGCCGCAGGCTGTTAAAATAGTCTTCTGCATTATAGTAAAGGGTGGCTATCCCCAGGGCCCTCTCCGGGTCTTCCTCCAGTATGTCTTTTCCCGACCCTATCTCGATAGAAGCGCTGCTATAGAAGCCAAGCCTTATAAGCTCCAGGGCTTTGGTTATGTGATCCACCCAGCCGTCTATATTGGCAATATCGGCGTCCAGGTCTTCAAATATTCCCGGAAGCAGGGTCTCGGCACCGGGACCGTGAGGGGAGAGGCCGGTATCAATATCTGCAAGTTCTATAGTGCTTCCCAGTGATCCGGCCAGCTCAATGGCGGCAAATGTATAATAGGAATAATTCTTCAGTCCGGCTATCCGGCGGCAGAGTCCTAAAGCTTCTTCTTCCTCTCCCATTTTGATCAGGGATTTGGCCTGCCAGTATAGGGCTTTTTCACCCAGGGAAGTACCTTCAAACAGGGAAGCCATATGGGAAAAACTTGCCCCGGCTCCTGTCCAGTCCCCGCTCTTATACTGTATCCAGCCCAGCTCCCACAGGGCCTCATCTGTCATATCCCCCGAGGGGTATTCTTTAAATACCCTTTCAAAACTTTTTATGGCTTCCACTGCATTATTGTCTATGGAATAGATGCGGCCCATGCGGTAAAGACCGTCATCAGCATAACTGCTGGAAGGATGTTCCGAGACCAGCTTCTCATAATATGACACAGCTGATGCATTATCATCAAGATTGGTATATGTCCTTCCCAGAAAGTAAAGAGCGGCATCAGCAAAGCTGGTATCAGCCCCTTCCTCATAGCAAAGCAGCAGCCAGTCCAGGGCTTCCCCGTAATCTGCCATATTATAGTAGCTCATCCCCAGCCTGAAACAGATACCGGCATAGGTCCCGGCAGTAAAGGAATTCCTGGGGTATCCGTTTATCAGTACCATCAGCTGTTCTATTGCCTCCTGGTAGCGGTATGAGGAAAAAAGGTTTTCCGCCCTGCCGTATAGCTCCTCAACCGAAGGTGAAAACCTGGCTACGGACCCTTCCTCTACCAGCCTCTCTATTTCCAAATAGGCCCTGCCCGCATATTCACTTGCCGGAGATTCAAGCCATATCTTCTTATGATAGGAGAATGCATCTGCCGGACGGCCGTTTTTTTCCATACATACAGCCAGCTGATACTGGCAGTAGGGAAGATAGTCAGATCCGGGATAAAGGTTCATGAAATGATTATACTTCTCTTCGGCCCCGCTGTAATCTTCCCTGAGGTAGTAGAGGTCTGCAGTCTCAAGGGCAGATATTTCCAGCCATATGCTGTCAGGAAAGTTCT
>CAZDXU010000198.1:0-3431 GCA_964509585.1 uncultured Actinomycetota bacterium
AAATGAGGTATGGAGATATGATGATCCCAGGGTAAACCATGATGTTAAGGTCCTTGATAACGGTAATATGATGATACTCCGTTTTGTGGATCTTCCTGAGGATGTGCAGGCAAAAGTAAAGGGCGGCGCTCCAGGCACAGAACCGCAGGACGGCAAGATGCAGGGCGTGCAGATAAGAGAGATAAACCGGGCCAAAGAGACAGTCTGGGAGTGGAACAACTGGGAACATTTTGATTATGAGATCCACCAGGAATGCGAGCTGTGCAACAGGCTCTCATGGGGCTATACTAACTCCATAGACGTATTTCCCAATGGCGATCCCGTCATATCCTGCCGGGAGCTTAATAAGATAATAAGGATATCAAAAAAGACAGGTGAAATTGTCTGGGAAATAGGTCCGGAACTGGATCTTGGCCACCAGCATGACGTAGACGTTTTGCCTAATGGGAATATAACAATTTTTGATAACGGTGTTCACAGGGTTCCCAGGGGACATGATACGGCAGATGAGATAGCATCATTCTGTACTTCAAGGGCACTGGAGATAGATCCTGTTAAAAATGAGATAGTGTGGGAATATATAGACCCCCTTCATATAATGTTTACTAATTTCTGCGGTTCAAACCAGAAGCTGCCCAATGGCAACTATTTTATATGTGAGTCCAGGACTGGCACTTTTTATGAAATAACCAAGGACAAGGAAATAGTTTGGAAGTACGTGTCTCCATTTGTGATAAACCGGCCGGCAATATTCGGCTGGACTCTGGCCAAGCTCATATTCCAGGCCCACAGGTCTGGTGAGGATTATGAGGGTCTTAAGGGAAAAGACTTAGATCCTGAAAAATACGAATGGGTGATCCAGCCCAAGAGCCAGGAGACAATTGATGAAGAAGCTAATGTAAAATCAAGACTGGCAAAAGCCGGATATTGATAACATAATATAAAAAACAGTTTATCCCCTGGACCCATTTTTATGATAGTCTTAAAGGGATAAACTATTAATAGATAGATCTGGAGAGCTTATGTCCGGAATAGACCTTAGAATAGCTAAACTGTTTAAGAAAAAAAAGAACCTGGTAATATCAGCGCTTGACCATGTCATGGAATATGGATACCAGCCCGGCATCGAAGATGCAAGAAAAGCCATAAAAAACTGCCTTACTACAGACGCCCTTTTATTGCCGGGATGCATGCTGAAACGTAACTGGGACCTTTTTGCAGAGTCAGATAATCCGCCTGTGCCGGTAATAAGGATAAACTGGTCATCATCATTCTATTATCCCCTGGACTACAGGGAAGGCAATACTGTTATTGCCACCACGGTAGAAGAAGCAGTGGCGGCAGGTGCAGAAGTTGTGATATGCTCCCTGTTCCTGGAAGAAGGAGACCAGCTGAGGGAGACAGAGAATGTGTCCATATTTTCTGAAGTAGTAAGACAGAAGGAAAGCCTGGGCATACCACTTATAGGCGAAGCCTATGTCGTGGAGCACAAAGACAAGACACCTGATGAAGTGCATGCCAAGGTAAAAAGAGTATCGCGGATAATGGCAGAGCTGGGCGCAGACCTTATAAAGACATTCTATACCGGAAAAGGGTTCCATGAAGTGGTTGAAAACACCCCGGTTCCAGTATTTACCATCGGAGCGGAGAAGTTGGATACAGACCTGGATGTGCTGAAAAAAGCAAAAGATTCTGTCGACCAGGGAGCCAGGGGAATAATATTTGGCAGGAATATCTTTATGGCGGAAGACCCGGCCAGGCTGGTAAAGGCTTTAAATGATGTGATAAACAGGGGCGTCATGCCGGAAGAAGCATTAAAGAGTCTTTGATCGTCTCATTTTTTAATGTATTATTAAAAATTTTAGGATCATGAGGAGCTTGCTTGAAAGTAAAACTAAAACCTCCTTACCTGGCATCCATCGACCTGGGAACCTCGACTCTAAAAGCAGCCATATTTGATACAGACGGAAATATAATAAGTGCAAAGTCAGTTGAATACCCCTTATCTTATCCGGGGAAAGATATTATAGAAAATGACCTGGGAAAATACTGGGACGCCATAGTCTGCCTGTTAAAAGAAGCACTTGAGGATATAGACCAGCCTGAAAATATAGTAGCTATGTCCCTTTCAAGTCAGGGTGAGACCATGGTACCTGTTGATATTGACCTAAAACCCCTTCGGCCTGCCATAGTATGGCTGGATTCAAGATCTGTGAGACAGGCAGAAGAAATTGCTTTATCCTTTGACAGGGACCAGCTATTCGGTATAACCGGTCTCCCTGCATCAGATCCCACCTGGCCTGCTTCCAGGATAAAGTGGATAAAGGATAATGAACCGGGCATATTCGATAAGACTTACAAGTTCCTTCTTTTAAAAGATTATATAGCCTACATGCTCACAGGTAAAATATTTGGAGAGTCCACTGTATATTGTTCAACCTACTACTATGACATAAAAAAACTCAGATATTACAAACCCATGCTGGACTATCTGGGCATATCGGAAGACAGGCTTCCCCCTATAGTATATACAGGCAGGGTTATGGGCAATATATCAAAAGAAGCAGCTACAGCTACAGGATTGTCTGTCCAGACAAGATTTGTATCCGGAGCTATGGATCAGGTAGCAGGTGCCGTGGGGGCAGGCAATGTATGCCAGGGTATAGCTACTGAGGCTACAGGTACTGCCTTTGCCATGATAGTCACTACTGACATCCCTGTAATAGACAAAGAAGGAAGACTGCCCTGCCAGCTGCATGCAGTAAAGGGCAAGTACTGCCTTATGCCTTATTCCAATACCGGAGGCATGGTGCTTAAGTGGTTCAAAGACACCTTTGCCGGTGATATCAAGTTATCTGATAATGAAATATATAATATGCTTACATGTGAGGCCGCAGGGATCCCTCCCGGCTCAGACGGGCTGGTCATGCTGCCTCATATTAGCGGAGCCTTCTTTCCCGAGAACAACCCTAAAGCAAAAGGCGTATTCTCCGGCATATCCATAGATCACAGAAGAGGCCACTTTGTAAGGGCGATACTGGAGTCCATTGCCTTTATGCTCAGGAAAGATATTGATATATTCTCAGCCAATAATATAAAAATAGAAAATATAATATCCATGGGCGGGGGAGCCAGGTCTTCTCTCTGGAACCAGATAAAGGCAGATGTAACTGGCATTGAAGTGCATATACCCAAAAATACAGAGACTGCCCTTCTGGGAGCAGCTATTATTGCCGGTGTCGGGATAGGAGTATATAAGGATTATGAAGAGGCAGTAAAAAGGTCAGTTAAGATTGAAAAGGCATATAAGCCTGTTGATGCTAACCGGGATGTATATGAAAAAGCTTATAGTAAATATAATGAGACCTACAGCAGTTTAGAGAAGGTCTATTAACAAATATTTTTAATGTCAGGAGATGAAAAATTGAGAT
>CAZDXU010000199.1:0-21452 GCA_964509585.1 uncultured Actinomycetota bacterium
GCTAAATTTTGATACCATTAATAGGATAATTTCAATCCTGAGAATTTATAAATGTTTAAAACTTATCTTTTAAGTGTTTTGAGATAGAAATAGAAGTGGGGTTAGTACATAAGCCGAGTTATAGACTAAAAATTGCTTAAAAGATGTGTCTGGTGTTGCATAGGTATTAAAATTTAAAATATAATTTAAATAATAACTTTAAAATCATAAGCACAAGATTGGAATAATCAGATTTTACTTTTATTTATCAAAGTTATCAGCATTAAAAAATCTTCCGTGGCGATAAGGGATATGTCAAAAATGTGATTTTTTATTCTTACAATTTGCCCTTCATAAACCTAATAAAAATATACCCTTTTATCAACAGTTGAATGCTTATCAAGGCTATCTTCTGCTTCCTTGGGTGCCGTAACAGCGGCAGTATTGCCGTCACTGATATATTGCCGTTCGGGATAATTTTTGAAAAAATTAAGCCAGTCATATACTCCTGAATTCTCAACCATGGTCTCGCTTGCCCTTATCCTGGGTATGCCTAAAGGGTCAAACTCAATGCTGAAAGGAGAAGGTGCGGGATTGCTGCCAACAAGTAATACGGCTTCATTAGTATAGCTATATTCCAGGTAATTACCTGCCGTCAGGACATCCCTGTTATCGGGGTATTGGCCGTAGGGCAGGGAAAGACTCCTAACTTCATATCCTGGCAGGATATCATTTGTTCTTTTGCTATTGAGGGCAATCTCCATTAAAGCGTCCTCATCGTCTAATAGCGAAAGGTCTGCGTGGCTGTAGGTATGGTTGCCGATCTCATAGCCCTTCCGGGCTAAAAATTTTAGTTTCTCTTCTATGTACTGCTCCTGTCGGAAGGGATTTGGATAATATATGTAAAAAGTTGCCCCACTGCCGAAATCAGGATAATCACTGCAGAAGTCCTCAAGGATTGATACTGCACAATCTGGATCAATCTCGATACCCTGGGAAGTTTCCAGGAAATCGAGCTGCTTTTGCGAAGCATCATCAAAGGTTATGATCACAGGGCTTTTTCCTGCCTCTATATCTATATTTCCCCTTACATAATCAAGCAGGTTAACAAGCCGGTAGCCATTCTGGTAAAGATTTATGAGGTCCTTTCTGAAATTCTGGGGCGTCCTCACCCATTCACTTTCGGTATCGCCTGTATGGTGATACATAAGCACCATAACCTGCCCCAGCTCATTGGGCTTATATTTTAAAAGCTCATCTTGGGACAATATATTACTTTGATCCTGCTCGCTATTTTCCAAATCTTTTATATGATCATCATCTTTTTCTTTGGGTTCTTCTTCAAAAGATACTGTTTCTTCCTGATGGTCAGGGGAATAATCCACAGCAGGAGCAACCTCCAGGGTGTTTTCCTCACAGCCCATAGGAGCCAGTGCGGCAAATAAAAATGCGGGAAGGGCAATCAGCCTAATTGCTTTTTTTAGAAATCTAATTTCGGGCAGTTGCATTTAAACACTTCTTAAAATAATAATTAGTATTATCAGTAAGAGGCAGACAGCGCCTCTATAAACTCTGCCGAAGGCTTCACCTTCCATATATTATTTTCCATAGATGTTACAAACGTCTCTTTTTTGAGGACTATCGATTCATCTTTCTTTTTTAGAATAATGTCTACATTGTAAGAATTATCTGAATTTATCTTATCATCCAATATTATGAATTCTAATTGGTCGAATGTCCAACTGCCGGACCAGGCAAAAAACTGGTCTATATTCATCTCAAAATTGGTTGCCTGGTAAGGATATGCCTGTGCCCAGTTCTTTTTGCTGATATGTCCGAGGTATTCTTCCAGGGTTGCCAGATCAGTTTTTCCCAGGTGGTCAAAACCCATCTCTTGCCTGTAGGCTGAAGCCTGCTCTTGCTTTATCAGGGCTTCTTCCTCTGTAAGAAAGCAGCGGGCATCATACTGGTTTCCGGCATTCCAGACAAAGTATTCTTCTATGCCTCTCTCAAGGGCTGCGTCTATCTGTTCTCTTATCTGTGCCGGGGTATAGCTGATATTGCTCTTTATCCAGGTTGCGGTAAATCCCTGAAGCCAGGGCCTGATCCGGGCAGGGCTTTTGACGGCAGCATTTCTTTTAATGGCATCTCCCAGGGCCATAAGTATTGTTTCTCTTGGGTTTGCATCCGGAACACTGAGCCCAAAGAAACCTGGGCCGTAATGGCTTGGATATACCATGGGGTAAATATAGTCTACAATGGGGGTGACTCCTTCCCAGTTCTGGCCTATGTCATCTTTGTCTGTTAAATAAGTTGCGATTACCCCGAAGATATCTGCAGAGACATGTACATCATAATCTTTAAGCTGCTCTGCTGCATAAATAAGGAAACCATTTATTGCTTCTTCCTTGGCAGCATCTCCTTCATTTGCAAAGGAGGTTTGAAGGTCAAAATTTTCGGCATTTTCGGGAAAACGCACATAATCAAACTGGATCTCTTTAAAGCCCATCAGTGCTGCTTCCCTGGCTATAGCTATATTGTAATCCCATACTTTTTTTTCATAAGGATTGGTCCAGGCAAACCCCCTATGGTCTACCCAGATACCCCCATCCTTTTTTTGTATAGCCCATTCCGGATAAAATTGGGGTAGGCGGGGATCCCTGAAAACTACTATTCGGGCTATGGGGTAAATATTTTTTGCTTCCAGCCTTCGCAGCAGTTTTTTAATATCTCTAACCGGTTCAAAATGCTGGCCCATTACCTCTTTGACTATCTCTATTTCACTGGGGTATGTCATAACTCCATGGTCATTTTTAACATCAATTACCATAGCATTTAGTTCTGTTGCTTCTATCATATCCATAAAATCCTGGAACCTTGTTTCCAGTCCTGCAGAGTTACCGGTAACATATATGCCTTTTGCCTTAATTTTAGGGTTTGGCTCTGCCTGGGCAGCAGCGGGCGGAACAAAGAACTTGCTGTACTCTTCTTCCCGGGTATCTTCAGGAAGGGTATTTTCCTCCGGCAATTGTCCTGTTTCTTCCTCCGGGGTATCGTTTTTACTGGAGCTGTATTCCTGCTGGGAAGGTTCTTCTTTAGGGGGTTCTAAATCTGGTTTGTTAGAAATATCTGCTTTTTCATGATTGTTTGAGCTGCATCCAAAAAAAGAAATTAAGATCAGGAATATAATTAAAGTAAAAAAAATGTTTTCCGTGGAAAAGCCACTGTATTCCTTTAAAAGAATGTTAATTTCAAAGTCTAAATTTATAATAACCCATATTAGATGTTTGTTGCTATATAAAATTTGTATTTAAACTTGTAGTAAGCAAATATTATTTTAATTATCAATTCTAAAATAATTTAACCTTATATAAAATATACTTTTATCCTCCGTATTAGTTCTTAATTCAGGTTCAAAATCTGCAGGCCCGCCTGAGTCTAACTCCATCCTATAATCAGGTATGTTTGTTTCAAAAGAATCTACTGATCTTTTATTAAACATATAGGTCTCCTTTCTTCCTTCGCCTTTTCCTAATTTTTTTAATTCTTCGATCGTCACCAAATCTGCCTCTGAATATTTCATTGAAAAAGCTATTGCATCCAGAATATTTGGTGACATGTTTAGCTTCCTGCCTTTCGATGAAGATAATAAGGAAAAAGATATATTATCTTCTTTAGCTAAATATGAATTTAATTCTATATCAAAACCATCACCACAATTATTCCCTATTCTTTTAAATATATTGTTTTTCTGCAGAGTAGATATGGTTTCATATAGCTCAAAAGAAGAAAGTTCTTCGATTCCTTCTGAAGAATATAAAATTAAAAAGGAGGAACTGTTCTCATGCCCATTAGAGAAAAAATAAATACAACTATATTGCTTTAGAAGCTCTTTGAGATAGTCTAATATTTCTTCCTTTGTTTTATCTATTTTTAAATTCTCTGTTTCTCCATAAGTCCTGGCATCATCTAATTCTTCTATAAAGGGAGAAAGATAGGGATATATCCCTTTTGTTTTCCAGTCCCCATCTATCTCGTCCAGTGTTAAATTTGTCCCCGGATCGAACACAGAACCATCTTTATATGAGATTATAAAATAAGGTAGATTAAAACTATGGGCAATAAAAGTAGAAAAGCCAGTTGCTATGTCTTCAATATTATTTGTAACTATAAAAGCAATTGCATTATCATTTCTTGGATCTGTTACATTTTTTATATAATCTTCTATTATCTCCTCATCATAATTTTTAAGTATGTCATATAGTTTAACAAAACCAAACTCTTGCAAAGATATTTTTTTATCTAAAAGTAAATCTGCATGATCATGATAATCAAAGAAATTGATTGCTTCAATTGCTTCATCATCATTTAGTATCGCCTGCCTATATTTTTCATCTGAAACTGATTCTATTTTTTCTCTAAGATGAGCAGAATATTTTATTTCTACCTTATTTAATTTTTCCTCTAGCGGGTCAATGATCTGAACAACAGTAGTTTCTGGGGTTGTCTCTGCCAGACCTTCTACAAAAGGTATTTTTTCTCCTTCTGCTTTAATACCAGAAAACTTACAGGAGGTAATAGTCAGGAAGAAGATAGGAATTAAAAAGATAGAAAATATTTTTTTATTCATGTGTTCATATGTAAAAAGTTACGGAGCTAATTACAAATATTATACCTCTTAAAAAAAGTAAAGTAGAATTATTAGTTGTGCCGGTTGCGGAATTATAATCTAAAATTGCTTAAAAGATGTATATTATTTTATGATGAGATATAAATTTCGCTTTGTTTGCTGATAATAATTATCTCTTGACCATTACAGTCAATGCTTTTGGAACAACTTTGACATCTACTGGCGCTGTCCCTATCAATTCGCCATCTACTTGAACCAGCATTTTGTGTTTGGAATAAATATGCGCTTCGTTTATTTTATAATATTCTTCCCTTAAGAATGAATTTGATTTCCCAATTGAAAATAGCTGGTCGAACTGGGCGCCGCCGGCTTGCGGTTTACTTTATTCGAAGCTGCCGAGTTTATCAGCAATGTAATTTGTGCGCTTAACGTGATGCCTTGCCGGTTAATGCGTTGGGGAGCGAAAGCTATGGTTAAGATCTTTGAAGGTGTGCCTGTGCTCGCTCTCCAGGGTCCCCCTGGAAGGCACTAGAAACGGCAGTGACATTATCTTCTCCTGTGCTCGGGCCATAACCACTCCATCTTTGCTTCTGAACACTGTGAACCGGAACCGGGCATTGACTATGCCCCCCAGGGCCACCCCCATCGCATCAAAGACCATCTCGCCGTCTTCGCCGGCAGCGGTGCCCAGAGACGACGACTCGAGAACACGACAGTGAATTCTCATAAACCTTCCGACCTTCACGATGTACTGGTCGCCCGTCTTTAGTGGTTCTGTAGCTGGGGGAACGACCGTGGTAGTGACCTGCTTGCCCCTCATCTTGCTCTCCGACCTCCACTCTCCCCATTTTGTCTGAGTCGCAATCTTTTCCCATCCTGCCTCGATGCTTGGACATTTGGGGAGGGGTTCTATAACCGTTACCGTCCAATCCACATCGGCCGGAGCTGCTATTTCAGCATCTGGCACCCAACGTGATCGTTTCACCATAACCTCCTGGACCTGCTCGCTTTGGAGCAACGCTCCCGCCTTCACGCGCTTCTTGCGAAGCTACTTCGTATGCGCCTAACCACTTTTTATACAGTCATTTGCCTGTGAACGGCTTATATATTACTACATTTATACAGCATTAAAAAAGATTATACAATATTGGTGGGCTTTTAGCCCCCATCCACCTGATCCGACCGCTTAACAGCAGTTGGCAGTCCCGAGAGACAAAGACATTTTCTTTTTTAACGAAAGATTTAACTCGAGAACCTGACAGCCAATTAATTGTTATTGAAAGGTACTGTGGCACAAACAATACTTAAAATAAATATTAATATCAGGATTGGGATTAAATTAGGAGCCTATGCCCTTTTAAAATTATTTCTCATAAATTTTCTAAGAAAGGTATCCTAAGGCTTTCCAAATGCCTAATATTTTTATTGTGAGCGAGGATTTGAGAGACACAAATCAACAAGCTCTTCAATTAATGCTGTTCCAACACACATTACCGAGTCTGCTCCGCCCCAATAAATCTTTATAGCTCCGTCATCTTCTGCAACTGCCCCGCAGCAGAAGACAACATTATGGACATAGCCGCTGACTTCCCAGGGATCCTCCGGCTGAAGTATCCAATCATCAGCAATACCTATTACCTTAGAAGGATCTTTAAGATCATGCAGCGCCACGCCCAGCCGATAGATAGCTCCATCCATGGTCTTGAAAACACCGTGATAGATGTTTAACCAACCCTTACTCGTTTTGACTGGCGTGGCTCCCGGTCCCACCTTCATTTCATCCCAGTGATAAACCATGGGCTTGATTACAATTTTGGAATCCCCCCAATGAATCAGGTCCGGAGAGTAGGATATCCAGATGGACCAGGGGGATATCTCCGAGTGGGGGCGGTCCAGCCGAACGTAACGGTTGTTAACCTTTTCAGGAAAAAGGACTACATTGCGATAGTCTGCCTGCGTGATCAGCGAAACTCTTTCAAGGCTTACAAAGTCATTTGTTTTTGCCAGCACCACACGTACGCCATGTCTGGAGTATGCACTATAGGTAATTAGGTATTCACCACCTAAGAAACAGATCCGGGGATCTTCCACGCCATATTCTTCGTTGGATGCAAATGGCTCAACATCCGCTGGAGTTGTAAATGGTTCTGGTCTGACCCTGAAATTTAGCCCATCATCACTTTCCGCAATACCGATTATCGAACGGCCATTGCGGCAGTGGGACCTAAATAACATGATATATTTACTATTATACTTTACCACGCCGGCATTGTGCACCGTCTCCACTGCATAAGGCACTTCGTGCCTGGTCAGGATGGGATTCTTCTCATAACGTTTTATAATTGGTTCATTGATCCGTGTCATAATTGCCCTCCGGCTTTTTTTCCTAACTCTTTTTTTGCCTGATAATCTTTTCATAAACTTCTATATAATCTTGCACCATACGGTCTGCGCTGAACCGCTCCTTGATCCATTTGCGGCATTGGAACCTGTCTAGTTGTTTGACTTTCGTGATTGTCTCGACCATCTCGTCTAAACTGTTCACAAGAAAACCTGTGGTACCATTAGCAATGATTTCCGGCATACTGCCCTGCTTAAAAGCAATTATAGGCGTTCCGCAAGCCATGGCTTCCACTATAGAAAGCCCGAAAGGCTCGTCGAAGCTTATGGGATGTAATAGGGCATATGCACCGCCTAAAAGTTTATTGCGTTTTTCGGGACCGACACTGCCTTCATAGATTATCCGGTCGTCATCCAAGTGGGGTTTTACCTGCAGATCAAAGTATTCCTGATCCTGTATAATGCCTGCAATAATTAACTTCATACCCGTTTGTCTGGCAACTTCGATGCATTCCTTTGTGCCTTTATCAGGATGTATGCGCCCAAAAAAAAGTAAATATTTTCCATGATCGGGCCGAAAAGTAAATTGATGCAGGTCTATGCCATGGTGTATGGTAGCAATATAATCTAGTTCTGGGCATTTATCAGAGTTGCTGATAGCCACATAAAAAGTTTTTTTGTTATACTTTTTATAAACTGGAAGGATCTTAGGAGATGAAAACCCGTGAATCGTAGTTACTGTTGGGGTTTTGGTCATGCCGGTATATGTCAATGGAAGATAATCGAAATGATTGTGGATAAGGTCAAACTGATCCCCCCTCTCAAAAACCTCAGATATATGCAAGCATTCCCACACTTTGGGCAGGATCTCCGGTTCCTCTTCATAACCCTTAGGACATACGCTCACTAATCGCCCCCTGGTCTTTGAATCTGCGGTCGCGAACAGGGTCACATCAATACCATGATCCACCAGACCTTCGGTTAGAAGAGACACAATATTTTCCCAGGGACCATATTTTCTGGGCGGAGTGCGCCAGGCAATCGGTGAAAGCATGGCAATTTTCATGATTTAGCTCCCTTGCTCTGTTCTTTGGTCCAATTTTGTATTTTAGCTATTTTTAAAATATTAATATCCTCACACACAATTAATATAAATTGAAAATGAAAAATACAGCAGGGCCTTTAAAAATAAAGGCCCTGCTGTATAAACTGTCTGCCTGTCCTAGACTATCTGGATCTTCTTGCCTTTTGTATCTCCCTTAAAGTCTTCCACGGCATGCTCCCATGCCTCCAGGCCTATGTCGTCATTGTAGTAGATAGGCGATTCGTTCAGGTGGGCCAGTGCGATCTTGCCCGTGACCAGGGGGTCATCGCCGCTCACATTTGTATCCGGGTCTACGGTCCCGTGTTCCAGCTCGATGTTTATTCCTTCCAGGAATTCCTCCGGAGTAAATCCGACTTTATCAAATTCTATTCCCAGCTCTCCGGCTATATCCTTTGCTTCAGGTAGTGTAAATTTCTTCATGCTGTCCTTCTTTCTCTTTTAACAATCTTTTACTTATGGCCAAAAGCCATTGTTTTCTTACTTTTTTTCTTTCTTAAAGCACATGAACCAGTCAAGGCAGTACTTATCAGTATCTTTTGATTCCATGCGGTCTTTTGCCGTGCCGCATGATCCTGCCGGCGGTATTATGCAGTCTTCTCCCGGCCTCCAGTCTGCGGGAGTGGCAACGCTTTCTTTGTCTGCCTTCTGGAGGGCTACTATCATCCTTTTTATCTCGTCAAAATTCCTGCCGGTGGATGATGGATAATACAGGATTGCCCTTATTACGGCTTTGGGGTCTATTATGAATACTGCCCTTACCGCCTGGGTGGTAGACTGGCTGGGATGGATCATCCCGAATTTCCTTGCTACATCCATCTTGATGTCTTCGATAAGGGGGAAATTAACCTCTACATCCTCCATGCCCTTCCATTTAATCTTTTCCTTTATGGTCCTCAGCCATGCTATATGGGCATAAAGCGAGTCTACAGAAAGGCCGATAAGCTGGGTATTGAGTTTTTTAAACTCCTCTTCCATGGAGGCGAATGTCATAAATTCAGTGGTGCATACCGGGGTAAAATCAGCGGGATGGCTGAAAAGGATCACCCATTTCCCCTTAAAGTCCTCGGGAAAGCTGATCTCCCCCTGGGTAGTTGCTGCTTTAAATGGCGGGGCGGGATCACCTATAAGCGGCATTGTGTATTCTTTTGTCTCTTCCATCTTCTCTTCTCCTTTTTCTTAATCGTTGCCATTGCGGCATCCAGGACAGACGCCTTTAAAATAAACATTTTTATCAGTGATAGTATAGTTTTTCAGGACATCGGCAGATATGGCATCGATGTCCGCCGGGAAGTCGATTATCCGGCCGCATTTTTCGCATTTAAAATGGCCGTGGGCAGAGACCTCGCTGTCATATCTTGTTATATTGTCTTCGATGGTGACAACCCTTGCCAGTCCCGACCTCTTGAGCTGGTCCAGCGTGTTGTAGACAGTGGCTTTGGAAAGGGTGGGTATTTCCCTTACCAGGTCCCTGTATATCATGTCAACCGTGGGGTGGTTCTTCCTCTCATTAAGATATCCGAATATCTTCATCCTCTGGTAAGAAGGTTTTATGTTTTTTTCCTTCAACAGCACGGCAAGTTCATTTGTCTTCTGGTTCAATATAATCACTCTATAATTATAATCATTATAATTTTGTTATGTTTATAATATCATTAAGGCAGCTGGATATCAAGGCTTAATGTTTTTATTGCCCGAAAAAGCCCTGGGCATATTTGGTCCTGCTGTAAGGATGCTCAATTAAGATCTCCAAAATCTTTTTCTAAAAAACTCTAAAAAATGTTTAAAAATATTATTTGACAAAAATATATATATTTAATATTATATAATTAGTCTTTGGGTTTGGGTGTTTTTTTTATGTAACTGAAATGTTCAGGCGAAAGCATGTATAAAGTAAGTTTATATATTTTAAATTTCCTGTTAAATCCAGGGACTTATGCCCCGAGGTGTTGAGTAGCCTAAGGTCGTAGGATTATGGTGAAAAATAACTCGGGGTTTTTATTTACTCTCTTAAGTTTGATAGTATTTTAATTAAGAGCTTTTGTTACACACAGTTACTCCTCTAAATAAAATATCATAGAGCTACAGAGAAATTATTTTATTTTGAGAGGAGGTACATATGGAAGGCAGCAAGTTATATGTGGGAAACCTGAGTTATTCTGTTGATGATAAGCAGCTGGAAGAACTTTTCTCCACACACGGCAGTGTCCAATCAGCCAATGTTATTGGCAGTAAAGGTTTTGGCTTTGTCGAACTGGGAAATAAGTCAGAAGCTGAAAAAGCCAGAGATGCTCTGGATGGCACAGAATTTGAAGGAAGGACCTTAAAGGTTAATGAGGCCCGTCCCCAGAGAGAAAGATCAGAAAGAAACTTCAACAGAAGCTTCTAAATGGTCAAGTCTACATACAGGTTTTTAATAAACCTGTATGTAGCCACGATTTTTCCTTTTAACAGACTACTGCTATTTACTCATTTTAAAAGCTAGATCGCATATTGATTTAATACAAAGAAGGTTATTATGAAAATTTTACTTATATACCCGGAATACGAAAATACTTTCTGGAATGTAAAAAAAGTCTTAAGGCTGCTGGGCAAGAAAGCCGCCTATCCCCCGCTGGGTCTTTTGACAGTTGCCGCCATGCTCCCTGAAGAGTGGGAAAAAAAATTGATCGACATGAATTGCGAACCCCTGAAAGAAGAACATATTAAATGGGCAGACCATGTTCTTATAAGCTCCATAGTGGGCCAGAAGCAATCAACAAAAAAAGTGGTTAAAACGGTCCACGAGGCCGGCAGGGCGGTTATTGCCGGCGGCTCTCTTTTTACCACCTGCAGTGATGAGTTTCCCGATATTGATACAATTGTTCTGGGTGAAGCAGAGGAAACCATCCACTCCCTTATAAAAGACATCAGGGATAATGATCTGAAGAAGGTATATTCCATGGAAGGTTTCCCCCCCATAGCAAAAGCTCCCATACCTCAGTGGGACCTTATAGACCTGTCTAATTATAATTCTGTCTGCATACAGCTTTCCCGGGGATGTCCTTATAACTGTGAGTTCTGTGATGTGGTCCACCTGAATGGAAGGGTCCCCCGCATAAAGAGCAGGGAGCAGATAATTGCCGAGCTTGACTCTGTATACGCGCCTGGCTGGAGGGCCGGTGTATTTTTTGTTGATGATAATTTGATAGGAAATAAGCCTTTTCTTAAAAAAGAGATCCTGCCGGCGATTATCCAGTGGCAGAGGGAAAGAAAGTATCCACTTACCTTAAGCACCCAGGTGTCTGTCAACCTTTCCGACGATAAGGAACTAATGGAGATGATGATAGCTGCAGGCTTTGCCACTGTTTTTATTGGCATTGAGACCCCCGATCCTGACGGCCTCAGGGAATGCGGAAAATTCCATAATAATAACAGGGACTTGCTGGAGTCGGTCAAAAAGATGCAGAATATGGGTTTTGAAGTAAATGCAGGATTTATACTTGGCTTTGACAGCGATAAGGATACTGTATTCCAGACCCAGGTCGATTTTATACAGAAGAGCGGGATAGTGGCTGCCATGGTAGGGCTTTTAAATGTCTCTCCTAAAAGCAGGCTCTATGAAAGGCTTAAAAAAGATAACCGCCTCATAGATAACGTAAATTCTTCTGAGCTGACCGAGCTCAATTTTGTGCCGAAGATGGACCCGAATACCCTGATAGCTGGTTATGGAAAAGTACTGTCTACCATTTATTCGCCCAGATTCTTTTTTGAGAGGATCAGGACCTTTTTAAGGGAATACAGGCCCAAAAAGGTGAAGCAGCCAAAAGTCCGTTTTTACCATATCCGGGGCCTGGTCAGTTCATTATGGTTTCTTGGCGTCATCGGGAGCGGAAGACATTATTATTGGAGCCTGATATTGTGGAGCCTTTTCAGGAGACCGGGACTATTGCCTTATGCGTTCGGACTGCCCCTGGGTCTTCTGCATTTCAGGACTCTTTCCTGGGCAGCACAGTATAATTCCTATTATAGGGAGAGCTGATACAAAAATATTAGAAGACCTTTATCTTTATTATGCCGTCCTCTACCTTTAGCGGATAGGAGGGTTCCTTTTTTGTCCTGATCTTCAGGAACCCTAACTTTGGCCCAGAGGTGCTTTCCCCGGTGGTTATATCAAACCGGGAGCCGTGCCTGGGGCAGGTGATTATATTGCCCTCCAGAGTACCTTTGGAAAGGTCTGCTCCCATATGGGTGCAGTATCTTCCCATAGCATAATATTGTCCCTCATACCTTGCTGCCAGTATGTCCTTCCCCTGGATCTCGTAGGTCTTCATCCCGCCTTCGGCTATTTCATCTGCTTTTCCGGCTTCAATATATCCTGCCATATCCCCTCCCCTTTTATGTTTTATTTGAGCTGCCAGGCATTTCTAATATAATACTTAAAAGAAAATATTGCTAATTCCATTAATATATTGATTAATTAATATTTTCTTTTTTTATAAATAATTATAAAATTGTATAAAGATTCAAGGAAGGCGGCGGGAATGGATACTCTGGTCTATGATAAAAAAAATGATTCCCTGGTAAAGAAATTCAGGCAGTCAGACATACCTTCCTATATAAAAAACCCTGATTATCTTCTGTGGCTGGATATAGACAATCCCAGCAAGACCAATATGCAGTTCCTGCTGGACCATTTCCACTTCCACCCCCTCGATATAGAAGACTGCCTCAGCGTTATAGAGAGGCCCAAGCTGGATGAATATGATGATTATTTTTTCCTGGTCCTTCATATACCGCTTTTTGTAAAACAGACAAGGAGGCTGGTGCCGTTTACGGTTAATATATTTATAGGAAACAATTTTATAGTCACTGTCCACCAGGGACCCTGCAAGCCTATCGAGAATACCTATGACAATGTCGAGGAGAATCCGGGGATTTTGGCTAAGGGTTCGGGCTATCTCCTGCACAGGGTGGTAGACTCCCTTATCGACTATAATTTTCCCATACTTAATAAGATATACAGGAATATCCAGAATGTGGAAGACGATATATTCAAGAGTCCTTCCACCAAAAACGTCAGGACTATCCTCCTTATTAGGACAAACATACTTACATTCAGGAATATTGTATTTCCCCAGAGAAAGCTGTTAAAGACCCTGGAGATAAAGGATATGGACTTCCTCATAGGGGCGCTTGAAGTGTATTTCAGCGACCTGGTGGACCATATAGAGAAGATCTGGGATACCCTGGAAAATTACAAGGAACTGGTGGAAGGGGTGCATGAGGCCCATCAGTCGCTTCTTTCCAACAAGATAAACGATATAATGAGGATACTTACCATCTTCTCGGTAGTTATCCTTCCCCTGACCCTGATAAGCGGCATCTACGGCATGAATGTAGGGCTGCCACTGGAAAATTTCCAGTGGGCATTTATTATTATAATGGCAGCCATGTTTTTTATTTCCATAGGCATGCTTATTTATTTCAAGTTCAAAGACTGGGTATAGGACGGGTCACACATTCACCCTTATCTCGTCTGAGAAAAAAACCTGGAACTGGAATCCGGCAAAATCTTTAAGGTAGTCATCCAGCAGGATCTTTAGGATATAGTCCTGTTCTTCCTGCGGCATCATCCTGTCTCTGGGAAGAAAGCATTCTTTAATAAACACCACCCGGTCACGGTTGTCATAGAAAGTGCACAGGAGCACGAGGTCTTTTATTTTCTCTTCCCCTATATTGATTATGCTCCCTTTGATTATAAGGTATTCGTCCTGGTAGCGGTATTCCTCTACCTGGGCTATGGGGTTTCCTTTAAAGCTGTAATTATGGTCCCTGTAGTTTACCCCTATTTTTACCGAAGAAAGTTCGATGTATTTTCCGCTGTCACTATAATGGTAGACAAAAGGGCACTTTGCCCCTTTGCCCAGGTACTCTGCCTTTACCGGTACTGCGGCGCTGTGGATGATAGTCTGCCCGTCTGCCATAAAATCTATGGTTATCTCTATGTCGGTCTTTACGGTATTTGATATATTTTCCAGCTCTCCCAGCACCATGAGGCCGCCGTACAGGTCCAGGTAGATATTGCAGTTTTTTATCCTGGTCCCCACGCTGGAGGTGGTATTTATGGATATTTCCTTATAATCGAAAAGATAAAGGCCGGTGTCCTGGCTTCCTGCCGGAGCCTGCATGCCGGTTCCCGTCTCTTCTAACCGGCCGCAGGACATAAGGGAAAACAGTATTAAAAACGCCGCTGCTAAAAGTGTGTATTTTGCTATTTTATAAGGGGTTAACATTCATCATCTTTTTTGACATCATCGATCTTGCTGATAATATTATTGTCTTTGTCGACATAGACTAAATGGGGCTTATGGTTTTTTGCTTTTTCTTCTTCCATCTGGGCAAATGAAAGTATGATCACCCTGTCGTCTTTCAGTATCTTCCTGGCGGCTGCGCCGTTGAGGCAGATCTCCCTACCTCCCTTTTTGCCTTTTATCACATAGGTCTCCAGCCGCTGGCCGCTGGCCAAGCTGGCAACCAGCACTTTTTCAAAGGGAAGTATCCTGGCATGCTCCATCAATTCCTGGTCTATGGTTATGCTTCCCATATAATGTATATTGGCCTCGGTAACAGTGGCTCCGTGTATTTTGCTTTTTAATATATTTACCAGCAAACCTCTTCCTTTTTTACTGTCTTTGCTTAAAGGTTAGCACATTCTACTATTTTTTTTTATTTACCACCACATTGTCTATAAGCCTGGTCCTGCCTATGGTGACTGCAGCGGCTATTACAATGTCCCCGGTCCATGCGGCGGTTTTTACTTCTTCCAGCGTTGCCGCATCCCTTATGTCAAAATATTCGGTTTTTTTTATATAGGGGCTGTCCCTGAACTCTTCCAGGGCCTCCTTTTTTATGGTTTCCGGGTCCTTTTTTCCCGAGAGCAGCTTTTCTTCTGAATCCTTCAGCACCCTGTATATTACAGATGCGTTTTCCCTCTCCCTGGCAGACAGGTATTTATTCCTGGAACTTAAGGCCAGGCCGTTTCTTTCCCTTACCGTAGGGCAGTCTATTATTTCTATATCTACATTAAGGTCTTCCGCCATCTTTCTTATTATCACCAGCTGCTGGTAGTCTTTCCTGCCGAAATAGGCCCGGTGGGCAGGTATTATATTAAACAGTTTCAGCACTACCGTTGCCACCCCCCTAAAATGTCCCGGCCGGTGCGCCCCGCACATGGTCTCCGCCAGCCTTTCCACATTGACATAGGTAAGGTGGTCTTTTCCATACATCTGGCCTTCTTCCGGATAAAATACGTAGTCCACGCCGTTTTTCCCGGCCAGGTCTATATCCCTTTCCAGGTCCCTGGGATATCTTTGAAGGTCTTCCCCGGGTCCAAACTGGATGGGGTTTACAAAAATACTCAAAAATATTTTCTGGCACTGCTTCCCTGCCGCCTCTACCAGGCTCAGGTGTCCTTCGTGCAGATACCCCATGGTGGGTACCAGTCCTGTGGTGAGGCCCTGTTTCCTGGCAGTTTCCACCGCTTTCCGGCATTCGCTTATTTTTTTAAGGATCTTCATCTTCTTTAGTAGGAGTGTTCGCTGCCGGGGAACTTTTTTTCCTTTACCTCTTTTATGTACTGCTTGACGGCATCCCTGGTTATGCCTGCCAGTTCGGCATATCTTTTAGAGAATTTTGGCTTGAATCTCTCAAACTGTCCCAGCATGTCGTGAGTCACCAGGACCTGTCCGTCACACTCGGCTCCTGCCCCTATGCCTATGGTGGGGATGTCCACCGCTTTTGTTATGCGGGCAGCAAGCTTTGCAGGTATCTTTTCCAGGACAACCGAAAATGCTCCTGCTTTCTCAAGCCCCCTGGCATCATCTATCAATTTTTTTTCTTCTTCGACAGAACCGCCCCTGAGACCATAGCCCCCGAATTTATAGATGGACTGGGGTGTCAGTCCCAGATGCCCCATTACCGGTATCCCGGCGCCGGTTATTTTTTTTATTACCATAAATACTTCGCTGCCGCCTTCCAGCTTGACTGCTTCCGCGCCTGCTTCCTTCAGGAACCTGCCCGCGTTTTTTACCGCTTCCGCCTCTGATGCCTGGTAGGACATAAACGGCATGTCCCCTACCACAAGGGCTCTTTTTACAGCCCGTGTTACCGCCCGGCAATGGTGAAGCATTTCTTCCATAGTAACGGGTATTGTGTTTTCATATCCCAGAAGTACATTTGCTACCGAATCCCCCACCAGGATCATGTCTATTCCGGTCTCGTCCACCTGGGCTGCCATCAGGGCGTCGTATGCGGTTAGCATGGTTATCTTCTCGCCTTTTTCCATCATCTCCCGGAGTATCCCGGTGGTTATTTTTTTTGCATCCATTACTTTTCCTTCCCGGTTTCATCTCTTTTACTTAAAAGTTCCTGCAGCCTGCTGTGGGTCTTCTTGTCTATCCACTCATTTTCCAGGGCCAGGTCTGCTGTCTTTTTTCCCATGGTCCTGTATATTTCGGTATCTTTTTGGTCGAATATATCATCAAATACAGCCAGGTGGTCTTCGATGGTGCCCGTGTCTCCCCTGGCTATGGGGCCGGTAAGGGATTTTTTGGTTCCCATCTTTTTTATGTTTTTTACCGTACCTTCTACCAGGCTTAAAAGTCCCCGGGCAGAGGCTCCCGGTTCTATTCCTATTCTTTCATTGATGTTTACAGCGTAGTCTATAAGGGTTACCAGGTAGTTCGAAGCTATGCAGGCTGCGGCATGATAGACCGGTTTAGCCTCATCTTTTACAAAAATGGTGTTTCCCTCCAGAAGCCCCACTATTGCCCGGGCCGCCTTTTCCCCTTCCCCGCTGTCATATGTAATACCGTATTCCGTTCCTTTAAGTGTTTTTGCAGCTTCCTTTATAGAGGCAAAGGATTTTAAGGGATGTATGGAAACAATATGGTCTCCTTTTTCCCGGGCGGTTTTCAGGACCGCCAGCGGTTTAGATCCGCTGAAATGTATTACAGTCTTGCCGGACCCGGCTTTTTTCTCATAGAGCTCCTGGCAGACTTTGGCTATACTGTCATCGGGAGTGCATATAAATATGGTGTTGGCAGCTTCTGCCGCCTTAGCATTGTCGCTGGTAAACAGTATATTGTCTGCTTTATCTCCCAGCATATTTTTGGCCCTTTTAATGGAGTCCTTAGATGGCGAGGCAATGGAGATTATCTTTATTTTCCTGTCTTTTTTTTCGGCAATACAATAAGCCAGCGTAGTCCCAAGCCGGCCAGCGCCCAGCACGGCTATGTCTGTTTTTTTATTTTTTTCGTTTTCAGCCAAGATAATGTTTTTTTTAGGAAACCCTTACGGGCATCAGCAAATACAGGATATCTTTTTCTTTCTCCGGTTTTATCAGTATGGGTTTTAACGGGTTCTCGATGGAGAATATTATCTTTTTTCCTTCCAGCATATTCAGCCCGTCTATAAGGAAGAACGGATTAAAGGATATCTCCATCTCCTCCCCGCCATAAGCTATCTCAAAATCTTCGCTGGAGCTTCCTATCTCCTTTATATCCATGGCTGCGGTCATCCTGCCCTTGCCGATTATTATCTTTATGGGTATATTATCCTGGGATATTGAGGAGATCCTTCTTACTACTTCCAGGACTTTTTCCCTTTCTATGACTATATTGTGTTTCATCTCTTCCGGTATCAGCTGCCCGTACTCAGGAAATTTTCCCGACAGCAGCCTTGATATGATCACTGTCCTGGTCTTTTTTTCTTTCTTTAGCAAAAATATTATCTGGTTTTCTTCCAGTATTATTTCCAGGTCCATTTTTTTAAAATCGTTTTTGTTTATGCTGTCCAGGACTTTTGCCGGCACCACTATTTTTATTTCCTTATTATCCGCCTCCAGTTTTCGTCTTATCTTGGCAAGCCTGTAGCTGTCCGTAGCCACCAGGGTGAGGCTTCCGTTTTTTATCTCCATCAGTATCCCTGTAAGTATGGCGCGGCTTTCATCCTGTGATGCCGCCCTCTGTACTTTCATGATATGGTCTTTGAACTCATCCAGTTCCAGGTTTACGGAGTCTTTTGTTTTTATTTCAGGAAAACCGGGATATTCTTCCAGGGAGAGGGTGTTCAGGTTAAAGCGTGCGTTTTCGCTGGTTATATGCACCTGGTTTGTCTCTTTATTCAGTTCCAGGCTTATTTTTGATTCTTTCAGGTTTTTTAATATATTTATAAGGATCTTTGCCGGCACCACAGCTTTTCCTTTTTCCAGGACTTTTACCTCTAGAGAGCTTTTGATGCTGGTCTCCAGGTCTGTACTGTAAACATTTAATTCTTTATCTGCTTCCAGGAGAACGCCGCTCAATATAAAGGCGGAAGTCTTCTGGCTTATAGCCTTGCTGGAAAAAACTATAAGGTCAAGCAGCTGGCTGCGCGTTGTCTGGATTTTCATTTGTACCTCATTTGCCAAACATAAACAAAATCTAATCTATTCTATTATATATATTATTTAATTAAAATAGTTAGTAGTAATCATAGGGCTGTTAAAAATGTTAACAACCGTTATTTTGGTGGGGTTTTTGCCAATATGGCTGTTAACAGGAGAGACAAAACCTGTTTATAACTTCAGGGTTTCTAAACAAGAAAAAATTTATCAAAAAAAACATAAAGTTTTGAACAAAAAAAAACTGTAAATGTTGATAATAAAGGGGGATATCAACAGGTTCTTAACAGGGGTTGTTTAAAAGGTCAGGAAGAATTTTTTATCCTGTTGGTTATCTCCTGTATCTGCATATATACATTCTTATCCTCGGATATAAGCTTGGAGATCTTGGAAACAGCATAGATCACCGTAGTGTGGTCCCTATCCCCTATCCCCTTTCCTATCTGGGGAAGCGAACTGCTGGTGAGCTCTCGCGCCAGGAACATGGCAAGCTGGCGGGCATGGGAAATAAACTTATTCCTTTTGGCGCTCAAGATGTCATTTATAGGAATGGAAAAAAACTTTGAGACTTCCTTTACTATCTTCTGAATGCTTATTTTTTTCTCACGGTCCTCAGGAAGGATGTCTTTTAAGATGCTTCTGGCTATATCGATATCCGGCCTGGAATTGGTAAGGGATGAAAAAGCCATCACCCTGGTAAGGGCGCCCTCAAGCTCCCTTATATTAGAGGAGATCTTTTCTGCAATAAGCCCCAGTATATCATCAAATACTTTTATTTTTTCCCTTTCGGCATATTTTTTCAGTATGGCTATCCTGGTCTCCAGGTCGGGAGGCTTGATGTCGGTTACCAGCCCCCATTCAAAACGGGAGCGCAGCCTTTCTTCAAGGGTGGCGATGCTTTTAGGGGGACGGTCGCTGGAAAGCACTATCTGGCGGTTGGTGTCATGAAGGGTATTGAATGTGTGGAAGAACTCCTCCTGGCTGGCTTCCTTTTCCTCAAGAAACTGGATATCGTCTACCAGCAATATATCATTATTGCGGTAACTGTTTTTAAAAGCGATGATATTCTTATACCTTAGCGCATTGATGAAGTCGTTCAAAAACTTTTCTGCAGATACATATTTAACGGTAAGGCCGGGGAACAACTGCCTGGTATAGTGGCCTACTGCATGGAGGAGATGGGTTTTACCCAAACCCACGCCGCCATATATAAATAAAGGGTTATAGGTCTTTCCGGGATTCTCGCTGACCGCCAGGGCGGCGGTGCAGGCAAACCGGTTTCCGCTCCCCACCACAAAAGTATCGAAAGTATATTTTAAATTAAAACCCGAACTGTTCGGGGAAGCAGTATTTACAATACCCTGCCCCTCTCCCGGGGAAAGGTCAGCATCGACGGGAAAAAACTCTTCTTCCGGAACCGAAGCCCTGGCAACGATCTTGATAGTAGTATTATCGCCGGCAAATTTTTTAGTAGAGTTATTTAATAGGCTGAGATACCTGGATTCCAGCCATTCCTTGGCAAAATCACTGCCTACAGAGACCGTAAGAGTGTTTTTTTTTAGATCCCTCGGGGTTATGGTCTCAAACCAAGTCTTAAACGTGGGAAGGTTTATATTGTTTTTTATATCTGTAAGGATATTTTCCCAAACAGTATTGATCTCGCCATTCATATCTAAATATTAAAGATTATTGGAATAATATTCAAGATATTTCAAGCCTTTCTTGGATAAATTCCTCTTGCCCGAAGTTTCTGATGATAAAAGTTTGTTTTTCTCCAGAAATGTAAGCTCCCTGTATGCGGTCGAAAGACTAAATCCGAGCTCTTCAGCAATAGTAGAAGGGCCGGCCTCCTCCAGCTCGAGGATCAAAAACAGTATTTTTTTCTGTCTTTCAGAAAGTATCTGGTTATTTAGCTTATCAAAAACATCTGCCGAAAGTCTGGCTTCTATGTCTGAGAGGTCAAGGTTCTCCTCGCCGCCTGCATCCGCAGGGCCGGGGGCGGCATCAAGCTTAAGAGAGATGACGGTACCGCTCTTGATATTATCGGATATATCAATAGAACCGCCGGAAAAAGTAATAGTCTCGCTAACGATGGGAAGACCGGAGCCCACCCCCCTTATGTATTGTTTCATGGCAGCTGTGGCGGAGGTATATCCCGGAAGAAGAGCTTTTTCCTTATCATCTATGCCCGGGCCCTGGTCTGATACCATGATATGGTTGCCGTCAGACATTATAGAGATGACCACTTCCCTGAAATCAGCATGGATCAGGTTCTCTATCACTTCCCTTATAATAGTATAAGGTATCTTTCCCCCCATCTCGTGTGAAAGAGAATATGCCTTCTGGGAAATGTCATTAATAAAATCAGACACATCGTCATAGGAGGAGTCAACTATGCGGGGTATGCTCCGCATATTATCATAGAGGGCGATCTTTACAGGTATTAGGATACCAGTATCAGTTCCGCTTCCCAGACTGGATTTTTTTTCAACAAGTCCATCTTCCATAAAAGGATCAATAAAAAATACTAATGAATAATATATAGGGAGTATACTTAAGTGGTTGCAAATTTTTCACTGCCTTCCAGACATTATAAGTTTTCAACAGGTAAATGATAATATTTATGCCGGGAAAAAGCTACTATTTTATACAAGTTGAAAATTATTTTAACAATCCCTGAAAGCCCTTATGGTGGGGTTTTTTAAGTTTTCAACATATTTATCCACAGATGTTGAAAATCTGGGGAAAAACCCCTGGCAGTTTTGAAAAGTACCACCATAAAAGGATTAAAAAAAATAATTATTTTTCAACCGGGGCTATCTATGAACATGTGTTTGCAGACAGGACCTCCCCGCTCCCTAAAGATTCCTTGATATCTAAAAGATTAGATTGTATAATCTACTACTTAGCGAATTTGATAGAAAGAAATTTTACATAGACAAGGAACCGGTTTAGATGAAAAGGACTTATCAGCCAAA
>CAZDXU010000200.1:0-1693 GCA_964509585.1 uncultured Actinomycetota bacterium
GGTATTTGAGCAAAAAATCCAAATATTACTCCCAGACTTCATCATGTTCAAGGGATTGGCTTTCAGAATATGTCTTTTCCCGCTTGACTGCCAATTCATCAAGGGCCCTGTCTTCTTCCAGTTCTTCTTTTTCCAGTAGGTCCTTTATGCATTTTTCTACGATTTCAGAGACAGTAGAGTCTTTTTCTGCCGCTTTGATCTTTATTCTCCTCCTTATTTCAGGATCCAGCACTATTGTCAGCCTTTCTTTGTTCATGATCTTACTCCTTTGATATTACTCTGCTATTATCTTATCATAATTTTTGAGTATTATCATAGGAGAATGGGAGTGGAAAATATATATGATATCCCCACTCCCGTGGTTATCAGACTTTTACTTTTTCCTTTTTCCTGCCCTTTTCATCTTCTTTTATCTCGTCCCTCAGGAAATCCATATCTCCTTCCTGGTATGCGATCTTGCTGAATTCCAGGCTGGCTGCCACAGTATCGGCAGTTATGTTTATAATATTGTACTTCTTGCCTTCCTTATTCTCCCAGCTCCTGAGATTCATGTGGCCGTTTAACAGTACCCTGTCTCCTTTTTTTAGTGATGAGGCACAATTCTCTGCCATGCCGCTCCAGCAGGTGACATTGAAGAAATCTACTGCTTCAGATTCCTTTCCCTGCTTGTCCAGCCAGCGCCTGGAAACAGCTAAGCCCATCTCGCAGATGGCTGTTCCTTCATTGGTGTACTTGATCTCCGGGTCCCTGGTCAGGTTGCCCAATAAGTTTATCTGGTTTAACTGGCTCAATTTTACTCCTTTCATATAGTATTTTCTTTTTTCTTAGTATGGCCTGAAGCCGAATTCATAATACCGGCACTGTTTCCATCTCCGGTCCCATGGATATATGATCTTTGCCCTGGAAATGGAACTGACTGTCTTAAACGCCCCCAGACCTGCCTTCCCCAGGGCGGAAATATGCGTATCTTTCTCTACCGTTACTTCGATCTCATCATATCCCGCGCGCAGCCCGGTGAGCCTGCATCCGCTTTCCAGTGCCATGTCCTCAGCCAGGAGGCTTATGCTGTCCGGGCTTAGAAATATAAGCTCCTGGGCTGCAGCCAGCGCTATGGAATCTGATACCGCTTTTGCCGTCTCCCTGGTGATAAATATCCGGCAGAGTTCAAAAAGCGCCAGGATTACAAGAATGCAGGCCAGGACAAGAGATAGAGTGAAGAGGGCAGCATTTCCTTTCTGTCCTTTCAGCCTATATATCATCCTGACCACACTCCATCCGCATAATTGCTTCCGAATTCAGCACTATTTCCCTGCCGGAGATCCAGTCCATTATTTGCAGGAAGCCTGCTGGTCTCCTGGAGACCCTTACAGTAACCATATCACCCAGCCTCCTGGCTTCTTCTCCGGGTTCAATAACTACCCTGGCATCACTTCCGCAAATAGTCTTTACGGTTCTTAAAGCCAGGTAATTATTATTTGTAGTGGATATTATCCTGGCTGCTTCCCTGGAAGCCTGCTGCATCTGCATCCTGCTGTAGACCATAAAACCTGCCTGTGCTGCAGCCAGGACCAGTATTAAGATAAGAGGGATTATCAGGGCAAATTCCAGTGCGGATTGCCCGCTTATATTTTTTATTTCTTTTATATTATATACTGATCTCATGATCCCGCCCTTCATATTTGATTGATCCTGG
>CAZDXU010000201.1:0-1903 GCA_964509585.1 uncultured Actinomycetota bacterium
GCCAGGCTTCCTGTGTATATACTGATAGCCGGGACGTTCTTTCCCGCATATGCGGGAAATGTCATATTTTCCATCTATCTGATCGGTATCATATTTGCCGTCATAATGGCAAAGGTTTTAAGGGCAACCCGGTTCAGGGGAGAGCTGGAGCCTTTTGTCATGGAGCTTCCCCCGTACCGCGTGCCCACTATGAAAGGAATACTTATCCATACCTGGGAAAGGGCATGGATGTATGTCAAAAAAGCAGGTACCATAATACTGGCAATCTCCATAATAATGTGGTTTCTGTTTACTTTTCCCATTATAGGGGACCAGGAGTATTCACAGGATTACCAGTCACAGCTTGAAGCCCTGCAGCAGTCTTTTGCATCGAAGGAAATAACAGAAGGGCAATACCAGGACCAGGCAGCAGCCATAGAAGCTGAAATGGCGGCGGAGAAGCTGGAATTCTCTGCCGCCGGCAGGATGGGAAAATTCATGGAACCGGTTTTTAAGCCCCTGGGTTTTGACTGGAAGTTAGTAGTAGCCTCCATATCGGGCGTTGCTGCCAAGGAAGTCATAGTGTCCAGCCTGGGGACACTTTTCAGCATAGGGGGAGCTGACGAGGCATCAGAAGGCCTGCAGGACAGGTTAAGAGGCAATTATCATCCACTGGTAGGTTATAATTTCATGCTTTTTACCCTTCTTTATTTTCCCTGCATGGCCAGCATGGCTGTATTCAGGAGGGAAGCGGGTACAAAGGAGATGCTCTTCCAGATGGGCTATACCCTGGCCCTGGCCTGGACGGTTGCTCTTATAGTGTACCAGATAGGGAGGCTGTTTATCTGATATGTGGCAGATGATACTTATATATATGCTGGTAATTGCCGCCTTTATCTATGTGATCTGGTTTCTTTTTATCCCCGGAAGGAATAAAGATAAATGCTCATCCTGTTCCCGGAGAAAGTCCTGCGGGGGAAAAACGGATACGGGCAGACAGCCTTAAAGCCAGGTGATCTAAAGGCAGTTAAAGCTGCATGGTCTCCGGTACCGGAAGCCGGCAACTCTTCACCCAGGATTTCGTCAATACAGGGTAACTGTGATATCATATCAATATGTAAATTAAAGAGAGGATCATCCAATGAATGAAGAAAGCCGATGCCCGGTAACCGGGGCTGCCGGGTCCAAGACAAGCGGCGGCAGCACTAATAAGGAATGGTGGCCAAACCAGCTGAACCTGAAGATGCTTCACCAGAACCCGCCAACGTCAAACCCCATGGATAAAGATTTTAGCTATGCTGAAGAATTTAAGAAACTTGATCTTGAAGCAGTAAAAAATGACCTGTATGCCCTGATGACTGATTCTCAGGAATGGTGGCCTGCCGATTGGGGTCATTATGGACCTCTGTTAATACGTATGGCCTGGCACAGCGCCGGTACATACCGTATGGGGGACGGCCGCGGCGGTGCCGGATCAGGTTCCCAGCGCCTGGCTCCACTAAACAGCTGGCCTGATAATGTAAACCTTGATAAGGCGCGCCGTCTTCTGTGGCCTGTAAAGAAAAAATACGGTAAAAGGATCTCCTGGGCCGACCTTATGGTGCTTGCCGGAAACTGCGCCCTGGAATCAATGGGATTTAAGACCTTCGGTTTTGGCGGGGGCCGTGAAGATGTCTGGGAGCCTGAAGAGGATATCTACTGGGGTTCAGAAAGCGAGTGGCTGGGCGATAAGCGCTATTCCGGAGACAGGGAGCTTGAAAACCCCCTGGCAGCAGTACAGATGGGGCTTATCTATGTAAATCCGGAAGGACCCAATGGCAAACCCGATCCGGTTGCTTCCGGAATAGATGTACGGGAGACTTTTGCCCGCATGGCCATGGATGACTATGAGACAGTTGCCCTGGTGGCCGGGGGTCATACATTT
>CAZDXU010000202.1:0-14836 GCA_964509585.1 uncultured Actinomycetota bacterium
GCCATATCCCGGAGATGGCCAGGAAAATAAGCGGGAAAGTTTACAGGATAGTAAAAGGGACTTTTACATTGCGGAGCAATATATATGACCATACCACCATTAATGAGCCATTCCAAAAAGTAAAAGGACTGGAATGGTTTTCATTGGAACCCGGTAAAGACGGCAACTGCATCTTCAAATTTCTGGAGCACGGTAAGGAAGTCAACCTGCAGGTTGGGCTGGACGGCGTAAGAAGGCTAAATAGGTATAACCTGGAAAATACTCCCATAGATATGGTAGTCCTGGACGGGGCATGGGTCAGTAGTGATACTTTTCACCTGAATGCGCGCTGGATCGAGAGCTGTTATTCCGTCACGGCTGCTTTTAAGTTTAAGGAAGATAGCGTGACCATTTCCCCGATCCGTCTATGGGGCGACTACGAAGCCCATCCGCTCAGGAAGGGAAATGCTGTTGCAAGGTTAATGGAGGAAATATGAAAGATTTCGAGTTTCAGAACACTACAAAGATCATTTTTGGAAGAGGGGCGGATTATCAGGTAGGAAAAGAAGTAAAAGGCCTGGGGGGCAGTAAAGTATTGCTGCATCATTATGGTGATAATATAATAAAGGAAATCGGCCTGTATGACAGGATCATAAAGTCACTAAAAGATGAAGGATTAGACATAGTCGAGCTTGCCGGAGTAAAACCCAATCCCAGATTGAGCCTGGTAAGGGAGGGTATCGAATTGTGCAGAAAAGAAAATGTAGATCTTATCCTGGCTGTGGGAGGAGGCAGTGTCATAGATTCAGCCAAAGCCATATCCCTGGGGTTGTCCTATGACGGTGATGTATGGGATTTTTTCTCTGGAAAGGAAAAGAAAGAAGTCTCCAGCATCCTGCCGGTGGGAGTTGTCCTTACATTGCCTGCATCCGGGAGCGAATCACATCCGGGGGCAGTCATAACCAATGAAGACGGATGGCATAAAAGAGGCTATCCCAGCAATGTCCTGCTGCCAAAATTTGCTATCCTGAATCCGGAAAACACATTTTCCCTTCCGCCATACCAGACCGCATGCGGGATATCTGATATACTGTCGCATCTAATGGAGCGCTATTTCACCCGGGAGCCGGATGTAGGCCTGACTGACGCATTGATCGAATCCTTGTATAAGACAGTAATAAAAAATTCATATATAGTAATGGAGGAACCGTCAAACTATAATGCCCGTGCCGAGATCATGCTGTCCGGTACGCTTGCCCATAATGGGATCATGGGAATGGGCAGGACCGAGGACTGGGCATCACACGGGATAGAGCATGTGCTAAGCGCTATATATGATATTGCGCACGGGGCAGGGATTGCAGTCATTTTCCCGGCCTGGATGAAATATGTCTATAAAAACAATATTGACAGGTTCTACCAGTTTGCTGTAAAAATATGGGATGTTGCACCTGAGCCCGGGGCCAGGGAAGATATCGCGCTTGAAGGCATAGACAGGTATATTGGATTCCTGCGTATGATGGGACTGCCCACGACCCTGAAAGAAGCAAAAATACCATATGACCGTCTTGATGAGATCGCCGAAAAATGTACGGCGGGCAAAGAAATAGGCAGCTTTGCCAGGCTGGACAGGCAGGATGTCCTGAATTTACTGGATCTGGCAAGGTGATTTATATAACAATAAGCCAAAAGAGTGTCAGGAGTCAAAATTGGACCTATTTTTAAAAGACAAAGTAATCGTTATCAATGGAGGTACCAAGGGATTGGGCAGGGGGATCGCCCTGGGGGTTTCCAGGGAAGGCGGCAGGCTGGTAATAGGCGGAAGGGATGAAAATGACGGCATGGAGGTCATAGACCGGATTAAAGAGATATCTGATTCCGAAGCAATTTTTTTCAAAGGCGATGTAAAAGAAGTCAAAAATTGCGAAGGATTGATAGATGCTGCCCAAAGACAATTTGGAAGGGTAGACGGCCTGGTCAATTATACAGGCATTACTAACCAGAGTGAGATCACGGAAACCGATGAAGGCCTTTACTATGATGTATTTGACACAAACTTTAAATCAGCCTTTTTCTGCTGCAAATATGCCATAAAGTCCATGCTGGCATCAGGCGGGGGTTCTATAGTGAATATCGGCTCCACCATGGGATATGGCGGGACAAAAAGACATGCGGCATATGCCTGTTCCAAAGGCGCCATGCTTACCCTTACCAGGCATATATCCAGAAATTACGCCGTAAATAAAATAAGGGCCAACTGGGTAACCATGGGATGGGTCCTGACGCCAAACGAGATCAAACTCCTGGCAAGCGGCGGCCGCGATATAAATTCCATGGAAGAGCGCGGCAGGGAAGTGATGCCTATGGGAAGACTGCAGACAGTTGAAGATAATGTACCGGCAGTGCTCTATCTATTATCCGATGTCTCGGATCAGGTGACCGGCACAGAACTGCATGTCTCGGGAGGATTTTTTGCAGGTCAGGATGTCCTCTGAACACTTTTAGCATAGTCCTGGGCAGGTAGGTCAGGGTAATTAATTTCAATAGTCTGAAAAAGGATTCCCGGCGCCCATGGTCTCTCTTATCAGGTTTTCAAATTCACTCCGGTTTGCGGCATTTGCATCTTTATATATTTTACTTATCCGGTAACGTATACCCCCGGGACTTATGAACAGTTTTTCAGCTATAGCTTCATAACCCAGACCTTTATATAAATAGTTGAGTATCTTAAGATCAAGGTCATCGCGCCGGGAAAGGCAATTTTCTAACCGCAGTGTATCCCTGACAAGATCATCTTCCAGGAATGCAGTATTTGATTTATCTATATCTGTATAATTGTATGATCTGATCACGCTATCGAGCGCCTTTTCAGGTTTATTTTCGGTACTGCAGCGCACGACCAGACTGCTGGGTACATAAATCTTCAGGGCAATCTCACTTTCTAAATTATCTACTACATATTGAAATATTTTTAAAATGTGCCTGCCTACTGCAGGAAAATCCATTGCTATGGTGGTGATCCCCGGCTTAATAAAGCTGCTGATACGCATAATACTGAAGCTGGCCATATAGTGATCCCCCGGTATGCCAACCCCATGTTCTGCACATAATCTTATCAAGCGTATCGCAACCGGGTCATTGGGACATACCACGGCATTGAAATCTCCTGCGCGGGACAAAAAGTCTTCCAGACATGCGGTCAGGTCTTTGTTCCAGAAAAATGACGGGTCCTTATACTGGCTTTCACCAAAAGCATTGATTGTATTAATAGCTACGGAATGCCTGATCATATCAGTAATATCATCCTTACGGAAGCCGACTAATGCTATCCTGCTGCGGCCGCAATACTGCAAATAACGGATAAGGCGGAAGCTGTCAAAATAACGGCCTGGCGAGATACAGCTTATGTCGATGCCAAAAGCGTCAGAATCAAGTCCTGCAAGTACTATCCGCTTGCCTGCCTGGCGGAGGCTATAGATCACATTTTTAAGATAAGATATCGAACCAGGTGTTACGATTACTGCTGGAGGCAGGGCACTCCAGTCTATATCCTTTTTATCTATCAAAATTATTTCAGCCGTCAGGCGGGATCTTGCCGCATGGCTGCAGATCGATTCTGTAATATCTTTGTAGACTCTGGATGTTATGTAATGAGGATCTGAGATTATGGGAATATTTGATATCTGCATTCCGGCATCCCAAAAATGATACGGTACTTAGTAAAATCATAAATATACAACTAAACAGCATGATTTTCAATACAGAAATAAATGACTAAGGCACAGATCATTAAATATTGCCAAAGCCTGTATTTAAAATATATGATTATCATACACAGAGAATATGGTGAGATCGGCTGCGTAATTTGCAATTAAGATAGTGTAATATTGAATAAGGACCTATACAGATGAGATATATGGCTGGATATCAGCTGCAGGCAAGCCGTGATTTCATGGAGACTATACTGCGCTATAAGGAGGATGTCTCCGAAGTATATTTTGCATGGGGAGACCTTGCAAACGGACGCAACCGGGCTGCCGACTGTCCTGGTTTCCCCCCCTGGGAAGCTCAGGAGAAGCAGATAAAGGACCTGGCTTACCTTTCGGACAATGGGATAAAGCTGAGCCTGCTCTTAAACAGCAATTGTTATGGAAAGTACAGCCTTTCCAAACAGCTATTCCGCCAGATAGATGAATCCGTCGGCTTTTTATACAAAAGATTCGGCCTCCAGGCTGTGACCACCACATCGCCGGTAATAGCCGGGTTCTTGAAAGACCAGTACCAGGGTCTTGAAGTGCGCGCTTCCGTGAATATGGGTATTGGGACAATCCAGGGGATGGAATATGTCAGCGGCTATTTTGACAGCTTCTATATGCGGCGGGAGCATAACCGGGACAAAAGGCAGATCAAGAAACTTAAAAACTGGTGTGACGGACATGGGAAGAAGCTCTATCTGCTGGCAAACAGCGGCTGCCTTAATCATTGTTCGGCCCATGTATTCCATGACAATCTGGTGGCCCACGAAGATGAGATAATCCAGATGGACAATGCGGCAGTCTTTGAAGGGCTGTGCTGGAAGTACCTCAAAGAGAAGGATAGGTGGGCATCGTTTTTGACAGATACCAGTTTTATAAGGCCGGAGGAAATGCACCTCTATGAAAAATGGTTTGATGAAGCAAAACTGGCTACCAGGGTAAATGCCCATCCTGAAAAGGTCCTGGAAAGTTATATCAGTAAAGAGCATAGCGGCAGTATACTGGCTCTATGCGAGCCCGATCATTCGGGACTTCTATACCCCTATCTGATCGAGAACAGAAGATTGCCGGCTGATCTTATAGAAAGACAGCTGGATTGTGATAAGGATTGTGAAGAATGTGATTACTGCAGTAATGCGCTTGATAATGCGCTGGTCGATCTGGAAGTAAAATTAAATTGTTAATAAAAAAATAGGTGATGATAAATGTTAGATAAAGACCTGATAAGAAAAGCAGCCCTAAGTTCGGGAGCTGATGATGTGGGATTTGGAGACCTGGAACTGTTTAAGGATGCTCCGCCTGATATGGACCCAAGACACATATTCCCCGGGGTAAGATCTATCATCGGGATGCTGTTCAGGATACCCCGGGGAGTCCAGAGGGGCATAGAAGAAGGGACACAGTTTTGCCAGTATCCCTCACTTGCTTATGGAGGCATAAATGAGATATTTGCTCCGGTAGTATTATATGAGGTTGGCAAGATCATTGAAGACCATGGATACGAAGCGGTTGTATACCGAAATACCGGCGGACGCGGTCCATTATCTGATATGACGGGAGAGAAAGGCAGCACACTTACGCCGGAGGAACAGATCGATATTGATGCCGAGATAGATACCGACAAGAAAAGATCATCTGAAAAAACACCGCTTCACAGGAATGTCAGATCTACCAGGGCGGTATCGCCTGACAGGAGAGCCCCTGACCTTCAGTTTCACTTCAGGATTGCCGGCGTAATATGCGGCCTGGGAGAGATCGGGTGGAGCAAGATGTTCCTGTCTCCAAAATTCGGGCCCATGGTCAGGTTCGCCTACATACTGACCGATGCGCCGCTTGAGCCAGATCCCATGTATGACGGGGAACCGCTGTGCAAGAGATGTATGGCCTGCGCCAGGGAATGTCCGGGCAGCTGCATCAGCACTGATCCCAAAAAAAGCCATAAGATAAGTATCGGGGGCAAGCTTATCGAATGGGGCGATATCGACACCTGGAAATGCTTTGTCTATTATACATTTCCCGGAAGGAAACACGATCCTTTTATACCCACGGAAGTTTTTGAGGAAAATAAAGACGGCAAGCTGGCAATACTTGAGAAAAAAGATGTGAGATCAGGCGAAGAAGAGACTTTGAATGTATACAGGACGCTTGAAGGCTATTTCCCCACATGGATGGGTTACAATATGGCTAAGTGCGGAGGCTGCATCGGCGCCTGTGTCAATATGCTTGAAAAAAAAGGGTGCCTGAAAGACAGGTTCCATGAGCCCTTCAGGACCACCAGGAAAAGATGGGAAATAGACAGGTAAAGAGACAATTATGATAAACAGTGAATACATCAAAAATACAGCTATGGAATATGGGGCGGACCTGGTGGGTATTGGGGATATTGACCGGTATGAAGGATTCCATCCCAGACAGGACCCCAGACAGATCTGCCCCACTGCCAGATGCATTATCGGTTTTGCCTTCAGGATACCCAGGGGCATTATAGAAAGTATGGAAAATGCCAGCCAGGCATATAATTATACCCTGCTGGGAGTCAAGGCTAATGCTGAAGAAAAGACCACCATTTTTCTTATGAGGATGGCGCGAATAATAGAAGATAAAGGATATGAAGCATGCCTGCAGAGGACATCGCCCAATATCCAGGTCAGGCATGATCGCGGTACAAATCCGGAAGTAAGCTCAACCCAGCGCCTGGATAGATCTATCTCTGTCGATGGCAAGAGGCCTGAGCCTGACGTCCTGCTGGATTTTGATAGGGCAGGCGCCATATGCGGGATGGGTACCCTGGGCTGGAGGGGCAATCTGCTGACACCGCAGTTCGGGCCTCTTCAGAGGCTGGCATTAATTGTGACCAATGCGCCGCTTGAACCGGATCCGCTTCTGGAGAGACCCATTTGCGATAACTGCGGCCTGTGTGCCGATGCCTGTCCAGGCCATACTATCTCATATTTTTTGGGAAGCAGCCGGTATGATAAATGGAGCTGCAGCGTTTATTACCGCGGGGCGCACAGGTCAAACCCTTTGATGCATGACGGGATCTTTAAAGACCATCCCGAAAGGGAAGAGATATTGAATGGGGATAAAAAATTCTCGCCGGAAGAAGCAAAAAGCATCTATGGTGATCTGGATTTCTTGCCGCCTACACAGTATGGGTATGTACCCTGCCTGTGCGGTAAGAAATGTGATACGGAATGTTACCGGCATCTTTTAGAGGTGGGAAGTATAAAGCCAAAGAATAACAATTACGGCAGGGTAAAGATATGATTGCTATAAAACAGAAAATCACGGATTATGCAAAAATGAGGGGTGCGGACCTGGTAGGATTTTCCTCCATAGACAGGTTTAAGCAATTACCCCGGCAGAAAAACCCTCTTACCATATTCCCGGAAGCCAAAACTGTCATCGGCCTGGGATTCCGGGTACTGAGGGGCATGTTAAGGGGCATAGAGGAAGGATCCACTTTTTACCACTATACTACACTGGGGATCGAGCTGCTTGAAGAAGTCTATATGCCGAATGTCATGCTGGAAGTATGTTCCATGATCGAAGATATAGGGCATACAGCTGTACCCCAGAAGAGGATGCAGCTTCTTATGGATGATGAAAATGGGACAAATCCGGAGATGAATTATCAGGATATATACAGGAATATAAAACAGGCCCAGCTTGATTTCACCCATGCGGCTATCGCCTGCGGTATGGGCGAGATGGGTATGAGCGGGGCAGTCCTGACTGATGAATTCGGTCCTTTCCAGCGTTTCTGTTTTATATTAACCGATGCCGATATCGAAGAAGATCCATTGTATAAGCCGCATTTATGTGACAGATGCGGGTTGTGTGCTGAAGCCTGTCCAGGCCATGCTCTGGGTAAAGAAGAACCATACCCTGTGTTTTCTGAACCAGAATACAGGATGTATCAGCTGGATACCTGGCAGTGTGCCGCATATACACAGGGAGCAAATATGCAAAAGAATCCTTTTATGCCGAAGGATACTCTGTCAGGCATGCCCGAGCGCATGGACATCCTGAAAGGAAAAAAGAGATTATCAAAGGACCAGGCGAGGTCTGTAATGGACCAGCTTCTATATTATCCTCTTTTCCGGCATGGCTATGCTATGTCAGTATGCGGCCGCGCCTGCGACAGGGCGTGCTATTCGCACCTGGAAGAAAAGGGCGTACTTAAAAGATCGTTTGTCAATAAATTCAGGGATAGAGAAGAGTGGAAGCTCGATTTAATAGCAGAATAGCCGGTATTATAATGTCTGCTTTCTAAAATCTCTAGGGCTCATCCCCACTTTGTTTTTAAATGTTTTACTAAAGTAGAATATGTCACAGAATCCCGTTTTACGGCTTATTTCCCCTATGGAATCTATTTCATGGCAAAGCATCCTTTTTGCCTTGTTTATGCGTATATTGTTCAGATACTCTATGGGAGAAAGATCATATGCCTGTTTAAATAATTTCCTGAAATAAGTCTGGCTGAGGTTTAATATCCGTGAAAGTTCTCCAATACTTATCTGTTTATCAAAGTTCAAATTCATATATTCCAATGCCGGCTGTATCCTTAAAAAACCATCTTTATATTCTTCAGTGCTTTCAATAAGGATATCCAGGATTATTTTATAACAAGTTAAGCCGTTAAAAGGATTGAAGAGATAGAGACGGATTACCCCTGGTATCTTTTTGTCACTTACCAGGGACCCCATGACCCTTTTGATCCCCCCAAAGAGATAGCTGAGAAATACCGCAACAGGGAAATGCCTCCGATCATTAAATCTGACCTTTCCCAGAAAGCCAAAAGAGTAAATACGCGCTCAAAGCCTTTCCAGGCGGATCCTGAGGAAATATTGCATACCAGGAGACAATACTGCGCCAGTATTGAATTCCTTGATATGCAGATAGGCAGGATGCTGGATGCCCTGGGAAAACGGGGACTTATGGATAATACTATCATCGTCTTTACAGGTGACCACGGGGAGATGCTGGGAGACCACGGACTATAGCAGAAGTTTGTAGCTTATGAATCAGTCATGAGGGTCCCCCTGCTGATCGCGGGACCGGATATTCCCAGCGGCAAGTCCGATGCTTTAGTAGAACTTATGGATCTAAACCCCACCCTTGTGGAGCTGGCCGGTTTGCCTTACCAGCCCAACCTGGATGCAAGATCATTTTATCCTGTCCTGATGGGATCCGCAAAAGAGCACAGGGAAAACTGTATAAATTATGAAGACAGGATATATCATTCATATTATGCCATCAGGGATAAAAAATACAAATATATCATCACCGTAAATGACAGGGACGAATTATATGACCTTGAAGAATATCCTGATGAGACCAAAAATATTATTGATGAAAGGCCCGAGGTTGCCAGGCGGCTCTACAATGAGATATATGAACGTGTGACAGAAGGCCAGTGGAACCGGTAGAAGGCTATTGGATAAGGCTAAGATCCAGGTTTATTATGCTTTATAGAATAGGGGTGTGCGATAGGATTTAAAAATAAAACTGCATTAATAAATGGCGGAGCGTCCGGCATAGGACTGCTGCCAGCCCAGAGGTTTGCCGAAAAAGGAGCCGGTATACTTATTGCAGATATAAATATAAAGGCTGCCGATTCTGCCGCAAAGGAGATCTGCAGCAGGGGCGGGACAGCAAAAGCCATACAAGCTGACAGCCGTGATTATGGGCAGGTCAAAAAAGCGGTACAGGCTGCCCTGGATCTCAATGGCCGCATTGATCTCCTTATCAATACCGCAGGAGGCGCGGCAAGAAGAGTATTCGGGAAGTCTGGGACTTTTAAGGACCTCGATATAGAGATAATCGATTGGGGGCTCGATGTGAATCTTCGCGGCCCGGTGTATTACTGCCATGCAGCCATAGGCCATATGATTAGACAAAAAAGCGGCGTGATAATAAATCTGGGTTTATATTGCGGCACGACAGGAACTGCCCAGATAGAATACGGGACCCCAAAAAGCGGCATAATAGGGCTGACCAGATCTCTGGCTATATACGGCGGACCATACGGTGTAAGGGCCTGCTGCGTCTCTCCGGGACCCGTGAAGTTGTCGACCTTATTGAATATCTATGCTCAGAAAAAGAGGCATTTATTACAGGCACAAATTACCTTATAGACGGCGGACGAAGCTGCGGTGTCATTTCCCGCACAGATTCCGGCTGATAGACTGCTTTTGATTCCGTATACTCAATATATATAATTGACAGAACCATTGATTTTATATAATATATATTTCAAATAGTCCTTAAAAATAAGGATTTATTGAAATGAAATATATAGATTTATTATACCGTTTAAAAAAGAATAATTTAGATATTTTTTCTCTAAGAGATGTTGAGAATCTTTTCCCAGGGGAGAATTTAAAGACTATAAAAAATAATCTTGGCCGGTGGACTAATAAAAAGCTATTTTCCAAATTAAGAAGGAATTTATATGAGCTCATCGAACCGGGAGAAAAAAGAAACATTCCTGATGTTTATGTCGCTAATAAGATTTATGCGCCTTCATACATCTCGCTTGAGACAGCCTTATCAATTTATAGTATTATCCCGGATATTGCATATAACGTAACGTCGCTTACCACTCTTCCGACAAGGAAGTTTAAAAACAAATATGGTTCCTTCTTTTATAGGAGTTGTCAAAAAAGAGCTTTTACTGGTTACAGGCTTATGCCTTACGAAGGATATAAAATAATGATTGCAGACAGAGAAAAAGCATTGGTTGATTTTATCTATTTTTCTATTAGACAAAACAGTCCCCTGAACTTCGAAGAAGAGAGATTTGAAATAAGTATAATCGCAAAACTTAATTGGGATAAAATATCAGGATACGCAAAAATGTTTAATAAAAAAACGGAAGATACAATGCTTCAAATGAAAGGTTGGTCTGGATGTTAAATATGGAATATCTGCTGGAAGAGGCTAAAGAAAATAATCTTCCAGTCTTAAAGAAAAGAGCAATTATAAGGGAATATCTGCAGATCATTATTCTGAACTCCATATATAAACAGAAACCAGGCAAATATTTATATTTCATGGGCGGTACGGCAATGAGGTATTTTTATAGACTGCCTCGCTTCTCTGAAGACCTGGACTTTAATACACATTCTCTGAAATATGAGGAATTTACAGAAATATTGAATGCAGTAAAAAAAGATTTATTAAAGGAAGGATTTTCTACTGATATATCGATTAGTAGAAGGAATAATCTGTTTATAGCAAAAATACTATTTTCCGATGTTATCCAATTGTATGGCATATCAGATGGAAGGAGTTCTGAACTGATGATTAAAATCGAGGTAAACAGGCCCGGATGGGAACTTAATACTGAATCAAGTGTTATAAGTATGTATGGATATAATTTTGCATCAATCTTGATGGGCAGGGGTAATTTATTTTCGGAAAAGTTTCTTGCTCTTTTAAATCGTAAGAGAGGCCGCGATATTTATGATACATTATTTATGCTAAGGAAGAAGTTTCCTTTTAATGAAAATGTCCTTAAGGTAAATGATATAAAATTACCTGTTGAAGAAACCCTTCTGGAATATCTTAATAGCATCAGTGAAAAAGAGCTGAAACGGTTAGCTGACCAGGTAAGGCCTTTTTTATTTAATGAAGATGATGCAGAACTTATTATAAATGCACCGCTATACGGGAAAGCATTTTTAGATAATTATGCTGAGTCATGACCGATATGATTTGACATAATATTATAATGTTTATATACTCGTGATATAATATTTTCTTTGATAAAAATAGTTTTAATTATGGAGGTATCCGGGTAGTGAAATATAAAATTTTGCAGGCAGACTGTATATTCAGGGACCAGGATATAGAACGGGACCTGCTGAAAAAGATAGATGCCGAATTGATAGTTGCCGGGAGTTCTGACAGAGAAACACTGGCCGGGCTTGCAGGCGATGCGGACGGGATCATTGTGACTTATGCCAAAATACCGGAATCTGTCATAGATGCGGCAAAGAAATGCAGGATCATTGTCAAGACCGGGATAGGTTATGACAATATCGATGTCGAGGCGGCTACAGCCAGGGGCATCATGGTAGCAAATGTCCCTGACTATTGCATCACTGAGGTGGCAGACCACACCATGGCCCTTATGCTGAACTGTCTGAGGAAGGTCTCATACTATCACAATACGGTAAAAAACGGTAAATGGGACATGAACCAGGGAAGGCCCATCCAGAGGATAGGGGGCCTGACCCTTGGTCTATACGGTTTTGGCAATATTGCCAGGGAAGTAGCATCGCGGGCCCAGCCTTTCGGTGTCGATGTTGTAGCTTATGATCCATATATAGAAGACCCGGTATTCGAAAAGGCAAATGTAAAGCGCATCAAGGATTTTATGCAGTTTGTATCCGGTGTCGACATACTGTCGCTGCACGCGCCCCTTACCAGCGAGAACCGGGGTATAATCGATTCCGGAGTTTTTTCAAATATGAAAAAAACAGCCTGCCTAATAAACACTGCCCGGGGAGGCCTGATAAATGAAGCTGATCTTTGCCAGGCAATAGATAGCGGAGAAATAATGGGATGTGGGATCGATGTCATGCAGACAGAGCCGGGAGATGTAAACTCTCCTTTGTTAAAATATGACATGGTCTGTGTCACGCCCCATGCAGCTTTTTATTCTGAGGGGTCTGATGTGGAATTAAGGACAAAGTCAGTAGAGCAGATAATCCTGGCCCTGGCACAGGGAGAGCCAAAATATCTGGTAAATCCCGGTTACAGGTCATAGATTATCTTTTTATAAATAATACAAAGCACAGCTGGAGGAAAAAATGGGAAAAACACCCTGGAAAACGAAAAACTGGTTTACCAGTCCCTGGAACTTTGCAGAGGAGCTGGTAAAGGAACAATCATTTGCAAAAGAGATAAAGATACATGATATCACCCTGCGTGATGGTGAACAGCAGGCCAGAGTGGTATTCAATAAAGACCAGAAGATAGAACTGGCAGAGAAGCTTGCTGAGATAGGGGTGCATCGTATAGAGGCAGGGATGCCTGCAGTCTCGGGACAGGATGAATCTGCCATAAAGGAGATCGTAAAACGAAATCTAGGCCCGGATATTTTTGCTTTCTGCAGATGCATGAAGCCGGATGTACAGAGAGCCATAGATTGCGGTATCAAAAATATCGTCATCGAGATCCCCGCATCCGAGCATATTGTTAAATATGCTTATAAATGGGACATGCAGCGTGCCATCGAGCTATCCATAGAAGCTACACAATTTGCCAAAGAAAATGGTCTCTATACCGTATTTTTCCCCATTGATGGTACCCGTGCCGAAATAAATTCATTTCTGGACCTGATCCAGAAGGTGGAAAAAGAAGGGCACATGGACGCGCTTGCGGTCGTCGATACTTTCGGAGGACTGGCACCCCATAGCTGCGGCTATCTGATCCGCCAGATAAAAAAGCGTATAAACAAGCCCCTGGAAGCGCATTTTCATGATGACTTCGGCCTGGCGGCTGCCAATACCCTTATGGCGCTTGCAGCTGGAGCAGAGGTTGCCCATACCACAGTTTCCGGCATAGGAGAGCGTGCGGGAAATGCTCCTTATGAGGATGTCGCACTATCACTTCTTACCATGTATGATATAGATGTAGGGATAAAGTTTGAAAAGATGTATAGCCTTTCCAAGTTCGTACGTGAGATGAGCGGCCTCAAAGTAAGGCAGAACCGGGGGATCATAGGAGATGATATCAATTTGATAGAGTCCGGGATCATAGCTGACTGGTACTGGAATGCCCGGGAAGAGGCACCGCTGGAATTATCACCATATCTGTATCCCCTGGTGGGACATCCGGATTATCAGGTTGTCATAGGTAAAAACAGCGGTATTCCGACTATAGACATAATCCTGGAAGAACTGGATATGGATCCCATTGCGGATAAGGACCTTAAACTTGAAATACTTATGAAGATAAAGGAAAAAGCGTTTGCAAAAAAGGGACTATTAGACAAAGATGAGTTTGTAGAGATAGTAAAGAAATATGTAGACTAAGATTGCAGGCCGGTGTTTTTTATTTACATGACAGGCCGAATATTAAGATCTAGATCATCAAAAGGATAAAAAAAGATGAAAAGTCAAAATGAGAGAAAAAGGACCAAAGTCTCGTCACTCTGCCAGGGGGGCCGTCCATTACTGATATGCGTGGTAGCCGATGCTGCTCCTGCTGAGTGTATAGCCTCTATCCGTAATGCCATATACGATGGCGCAGACGGGTTTATGCTTGACCTGGCAAAATTAGAGAACAGGTATCATACAATCGAAGATCTGCATGAAATAATCGATTATGCCCAGGACAAGCCTGTGATAACTTTTAACTACAGGTACAGCAGGGGGGAGTCGACAGGCAGTACTGATGAAGAACTGATGGAATCCCAGATCCTTGCTGCCAGGGCGGGGGCTGACATGTGCGATATCATGGGCGACATCTATGACCCTTCGCCCCTCCAGCTTACATACAATGAAAAGATAATCGAAAAGCAGAAGAAGCTGGTAAAACAGCTGCAGAGTCTGGGCGCTGAAGTGCTGATGTCTTCCCATACCTGGGTTATGATGGGTGCCGAACAGACTGTAGAGCATGCCAGGCTTCTGAAGACCCGTGGGGCCGAGATGATAAAGATCGCCATGTGCGCCATGACCGAAGATGACTTGCTCGAGACTATGAAGACTACTGTTCTTATGAGGCGTGAACTGGAATACCCCTTTTTGCATGTATGTATGGGACAACACGGAAAGATCCACAGGATAGTATCAGGCATGCTGGGCTCTTCCATGCTTCTATGCGTACAGCAGTATTCCGATCTCTCTCACAGGGATCAGCCCCTCCTCAGGGCTACCAGGGATGTCCTTAACAATTTTGACTGGGGCATTGCCAAAGAGCCTTTGATCGGTGCAGTCCAGCCAGAACAATTGGTTAAAAAATAATTACCGGAGCTTGGATGGATCAGGCAAAAAATGAAATAATGGATTTTTCCGGGCAGGTTGTGATAATCACCGGGGCAGGTTCCGGTATCGGGCTTCTTGCTGCACAGCAGCTGGCATCCAGGG
>CAZDXU010000203.1:0-10326 GCA_964509585.1 uncultured Actinomycetota bacterium
ATGGGAGACAGACAGCTACTAAATTATCTAAGGAAGGTGACATTTTCGCTGAACAAACTAATATGTTTTAGGTGACATTTTCGCTGAACGTTGACAGTAAATTATATTATAATGATAATAATAAAGTCAAAGATTTTTAATAAATATAGTTCATTGGCGATTGCCGGAAAGTCATTCCCAATCAATATTTATAATTTATATAAGATAAATGTGGAGATCTATTATAAATAAGTGCCGTGTATTATCTACCGTACTACGGGATAGCCTTCTGCTTCCCAGGAGCTGATTCCGCCCATGTCATATACCATGGCAAAGCCATTTTCCACAAGGATCTCTGCGGCACTCCTGCTCCTGGCCCCGCTGCGGCAATAGACTATTATGGGCCTGTCCGCCGGAAGCTCGTCCATCCTGTCTTCCAGCTCCTGAACCGGCAGAAGCATCGCTCCTTCCAGATGGCCGGTGTCATACTCCGACTTTGTCCTTACATCCACTATCAGGTAATCCTGGCTATTCTCCATTATCTCAAATACTTCTGCAGGCGATATATCCATTACCTGTGCCGGCTTTGAGGCTTCTTCTCCGGGTGCAGTCCCGCCAGGATCACCTTCTTCATCCTGCCTGGCTTCCTCCAGATCTCCCTCACCTTCAGCATTCATTTCCACTGCTGGCTCTTCCGCTGTCCCGGCAGGGTTTATTTCCATGGTATCGGCATCTTCAGTCCCGCATCCAGAAAATAGGTTAACTGATGCCAGGGCAGCTATAGCCATGATCGTAAGGATGTTTAAATATATCCTTTTTTTTATCATCTTATTGCTGCCGGTTTAAATTGATTTAGATATATTCTATTAGGCTTTTTTGTTTATAAAAAACCTTTTTATAAACAAAAACCGGCTTTATCAGCCGGTTACTCTGCTGGTCCATTTCTCTCAAGCATCCAAATCTGAGAAAAAAACGGGACAGGCTATCAAAATTTTGGACGCCTACATTAACCTGTCCCTGCTATTTATTCTATCATAAAATAATATTTGTTCAATGCGGATATTATAAATTCCTGAAAAATTTATAATAAATCTCTAAATCTTATCTACTGATTATTAATATAAATAAACTGCCTTATACTATTTCCCCAAAAAACCGTACCTTAATCAAGATATGAGTGGGCATATAGTATCCTGTTATTTACTATATCAAAAGTCTTTACCGCAGCCATAAGCTCTTTGTCCAGGGGATCTACTATGGCGCTGTCAAGTCCGTTAGACAGCAGCACCAGCAGCATGGTCCTGTTCAGGAGGCTCTTAAGCTCTGCCGGTGAAGACTGTGATACATTGGAAAGCCCTACGGTAGTCATGGGCTGGGAATCCAGTCCCATAAGTTCCTGGAGCTGCTTGAAGACTTTCAGTCCCTCAATACAGTTATGGACCTGCTCCTGAAGTACGGCTACCGGAAGCACTATGGGATCAAGATAAAGGTCTTCCATGGGTACGCCGTGCTCCATGGCAGAACTCACAATGTTCATAGCTATCTCCAGCCTGCTGTCCACATCCGGGGGGACGCCTTTGTCAGTAAGGGCGATGCCTACGATCTTAGCTTCATATTTTTGGGCCATGGGCATAAGCACATCCAGCTTTTCCTTATCGCCAGTAACTGAATTTATCATGGCTTTTCCCCGGTGGACCTTAAGCCCTGCTTCAATAGCGCTTGTGTTCTTGGTATCCAGGGCCAGGGGAAGATCCACCTCGGCCTGTATACTCTTTACTATCCACTGCATCAGGTCTTCGCCATTCTTGGTGGCGGGACCGATATTTACATCAATATAATTGGCTCCTGCCCCGGCCTGTGCTTTTGCCAGATCTACTATTGGTCCGGCATCCCTTTCCTTTATGGCATTACCTACAGCGGTGGCTGTTACACTGATGTTTTCACCGATTACAAGCATATAACCCCCATTCGTTATATAGTGTTTCTATAATTACTAATCAGTTATTATATCACTGTTAAAGCAGAAAATAATAGGAAATGAAGGATAAACTGCACTATTTTTTGCCTGGATCTATTTTGCTGGGAGCAGGAACCATCTATCATATATCTCCTGGTAGGTGCCGTCCTGGACCATCCCGGCCAGTATGAGGTTGACCTCGTCTCTTAAGGAACTCCCCTTGTGGAATACCATATTGAATGACCGGTTGGACTTTACCGTCTCCAGCACCCTGTAAATACCGCTGTTTTCCTCTATCAGATTCTTTCCTACCGGGACAGATTTTAGCACAGCATCTATTTTTCCGCTTTTAAGGTCTTCCATCATTACCAGGACTTCCTTATATCCCTGGATATTGAAATCCTTAACATATGCCGGGTCCAGGTCCTTTACCCTGTTATCCAGCATGCCCACATTTTTGCCCTTAAGGTCCTCGCGGATGGTAAGGCTGGCACCAGAGAGAACTATCAGCATATACTTCATTGTATAGTAGGGATCCGAGAAATCTACAAACTGTCCCTTGCCTTCAGATTCCGATATAGCTGATATTATCATGTCCAGCCTGATGTCTTCCGGGATCCTGTAGGTAAAGTCCCAGGCTATGGGGACGATCTCCAGTTCCCTTCCCAGCCTTAAAGCTATTTCCCGGGCGATATCTATATCAAATCCAACGATCTCTCCATCGCTGGCAAATTCGAAGGGCGGGTAAGATGCATCTGTACCCACCAGTATCCTGTTGCTGAAAATGGTCAGCTGTCCATCCTCCGGAGCCGGGAGATTGTCTGCGGCCTGTCCGCATCCGGATATCATGATTATATAAACGGCTATGATTATTATAGTAACCGCAGCCAATGCGGCTTTTAAGGTTACTTTTTTAGTAAAATCCATTAAATCTCTAAATCCACCCTTTTAATCGGTTTTATGAGTAATGCAAATTGTATTAGAAAATAAAAATAATTCAAGCTATTATTTGTATATTTGCTTATTTTATCAAATATATAAGCATTAATATATTATATGGAAATATTATGTTGTAGTATTATATATCTGAAGATGCATTATTCTTCTCAGGCTTTCCGGTCAGATTATCTGTTCCGGCTGGGGAAACTGCATCCCGGCTATAAAATGATCGCTGAAACCGGGGTAGACTGTAAGCTCCAGGTAATCGGTCTTTTCGGCTATTTCTTCCGCCTTTTTCCTCTGCGACCTTGATATAAGGACCATCTTGGCCCCTACGCCGGCAGCATTGCCCACCTGGGATATCCTGTCCAGGCTTACCATGGGAAACATGCCGATATTGACCACATTCCTGGGATCTATATATGAACCGAATGCCCCTGCTATTATTATGCCGTCTAATTCCCTGAAATCTATGCCTGCATTTTCCAGCAGGATCTCTATTCCCGTCCTCATAGCTCCCTTGGCGAGCTGGATCTCGACTATGTCCTTCTGGCTGACCGATATATCCTTTTCACCGCAGGGAAGGCCCATGGTATCATTATAAGGGGAATCTGATATGTCTTCCCCATCATCTTTTTCTGAACGGGCCAGTATAAACTGTTTCTGGCCTTTATCATCCTGGCAGATAAAAGAATTATCGGCCTGGAATTTTCCCCTTATGTCTATGACGCCGGTCCTTAGCAGTTCCGCCACTGCATCCAGTATTCCGGAACCGCAGATGCCTGTGGGTTTTTTATCATTAATAGTCTGTATGGCCGGAATAAAGGTATCCTTCTCTATTACAACCCTCTCAATAGCTCCCGGGGCAGCCCTCATGCCGTGCTTGATATGGGCTCCTTCAAAAGCAGGTCCCGAAGCCGTGGAGACGCTGGTTAGTTTTCCGTTACTGGCAAGGGCTATCTCTGTATTGGTCCCGATATCCACTCCCAGATAATTGCCCTTCAGATCTTGAAGTCCTGAAGCCAGCACCATGGCCAGGTGGTCGGATCCCACAAAACCGGCAATGGGCGGGGGCATGTAGATATAGGCTCCGGGGGCCATTTCAATACCCAGCTCCCGTGCCTTAATGTTGAGCGGGCTTTCGGTAAGGGGCACAAAAGGGGAAAGGGCCAGCTGCTTTACCGGAAGTCCCAGGAATAGATGGTGCATGGCAGTATTTCCCACTACCGTCATCTCCAGAAGCTGCGAGGTCTCTATATCATTTCGGGCGCATAATTCCTTTGCCGCCTCTCCCATCCTTTTGACCACGGTATTCTTTATATTCTCCAGGTTTGACGGTTTTTCCAGGGCATAATTAAGCCGGCTCATCACATCTTCGCCAAAACTTATCTGTGGATTCATTATTCCCTGGCTGTCTACAGTCTTTCCGCTGGCAAGGTCTACCAGGAGAAGGGCGATCTTGGTGGTCCCCAGGTCCACTGCCAGGCCGTATGACTGTTTAACAGTATCGCCGCCTTCGATGCTAATGACCTCACTGTCCCGAAGCGCCACAGTTATATCCCAGGAATTGGAGCGTATGACCCCGGGCATAAGCCTTAATGCCTCCAGGTCGATCCTGTCGGCAGTGACATCATATTCCTGCCTGAGCCCTTCCCGTATCCTTTTGAAATCCGAATCAAGGTCATCCAGGGAGGCTCTATTGAGTTTCAGGTGATATTTTGATACCAGAGGGTCGACATCTGTCTCCGTTTCTTTTCCCTTCACCTGGAGTTTCTGCTCTTCACTCAGGGAAGAGGCGGGTATATATATCTTGATGTCCCTGTCAAATATTTGCTGGCAGGCAAGACGGACGCCGCTGCCTATCTCATCTTTTGCCAGCACCTTTTCCTCCTGGCTGGTGGGAGGCCTGATATCCCTGTCCATTATCAGGATGCGGCATTTCCCGCAGGTACCTTTTCCGGCGCAGACCGATTTTATGCCTATTCCTGCTGAACGTATGGCATCCAGCCCATTGGCCGGCTTTTCCAGCAGGATCCTCCTGCCGATAGGCTCTATGCTTACCTTAATCTTCTTTTGCGTGTTTTTTGGATTCATCTTCTATGAATTTTTCTAAGTCAGGACCTGCCTTCATCAGGTTTCCCAATTCTCCGTCGAGATCAGACGGTTTTATTTTTGCTATCCAGCCTTCTTCATAAGGCGATTCATTTATCAGCTCAGGGGAATCCTCCAGCTCTTCATTGGTCTCCACCACCTCGCCCGAAAACGGGGCAAATACCTTGCCCACCCATTTGCCGCTCTCAAGTGAAGAAAAAGACTTGCCCTGCTCTACTTTTGTACCCTCCATGGGAAGCTCTATAAAAACTATCTCTCCTGCCAGCTGCTGGAAAAAATCGGTAGCCCCTATTATTACATAGCCGCTGCCGTCTTCCTTTGCCCAGAAATGGTTTTTTTCATAATAAAGATCTTCGGGAAATTCATAATCTCCTATTTTCATATCCCACACCTCCAGTAATGACTTTGTCTTATTATATTTAATCTGCCCTTATGCTTGCAAGCACAAGTTCAGCAATATCATAAACTTTTATCTTTCTTTTAGCCTCCTTTTTAAGCTTTTTCAGCGCTGCCGCCAGAGTCCTCTCGCACTGCTGGCAGGCTGAGACCAGTATGTCTGCATCGGCATCCAGGATCTCGCGGGCCCTGGACTCTGCGATCCTGGCTGAAAGGCCGGGATCAAGGGATTCCAAATTGCCCCCGCCGCCGCAGCAGTTGGCCAGGTTCCTGTTGGCCTCAAGCTCCACAAACTCCACTCCCGGGATACTCTTTATGACTTTACGCGGTTCGTCATAGACTTCGGAGTTCCTTCCCAGGTCGCAGGGGTCATGGTAGGCTACCCTCTTTTCAAAAGGTTTAAGCTTCAGGCTGCCGTCCTGGATAAGCTTCAGTATATATTGTGACACATGCATCACTTCAAAATCCATCTTCTCTGATGACATCTCCCCGTATTCATGCTTCCAGGTGTGATAGCAGGAAGGACATGATGCCACAAGTACTTTTGCCCCTCTTTTTTTGACCTGTCTTATATTATGGTCTGCCAGCTTTTTAGCTTCGGCTTTCATCCCGGAAGAAGCCAGGGGGAAGCCGCAGCACCACTCTTCATCGCCCAGGAGCCCGAAATCCACTCCCGCTTCCCTGAATACCTGGACTATCGACCGGGGTATGCTGAAAGTCCTGGGAGAAAATGAAGATACGCATCCTACAAAATATATTACATCAGCCTTATCCTTTAGGAAATCCTCAGGCTGGCTGTCAGGTATTTGCCTGGTCCAGTCTATCCTTCCCTCATTGGTATCAAAGGTGACATTCTTGGCTTCGTCCAGCCGCTTTTTAAGGAAATCAAGGGCCCGGGGATATTTCTCCGTATCGACCAGGTCCTGCCTCATCTCCTGGAACAGCTCTTTTATCTTTACCCCGCCCGGGCATTCGCTGTCACAGTAATTACACATGGTGCAGGTGTATATCTTATCCGAGACCTTATCGGTAAATCGAAGTTTTTCCTGGCTTATGGCTTCTATCAGGCTGAGCTTTCCCCGGGGAGACAAGCCTTCGTCATTGGTATTCTTATAAACCGGGCAGAATGACATGCAGGTGCCGCACCGGGAGCAGTTAAAAAGGTCATCATATCTCTTAAAGATCCTGGCCTGGTCTTTTATCTTTGTATTTTTTTTCTTTTCAGTCATTTTCCTTCGTTTCTTTAAATAATTTTCTTCCGGATCCCATGGCTTCTAAAGGTCGGTAAACATCTTTCCCGGATTAAGGATATTATCCGGATCGAATGCCTGCTTTACTCTTTTCATTATCTCATAACTCTCATGGCTTATCTCCATCCGGAGGTATTTGGCCTTGGAGATCCCGATACCATGTTCCCCGGAAAGAGTCCCTCCCATCTCTACTGCAGCCCTGAAGATATCCTCTATAGCGGCTTCCACTTTCTTTTCTTCTTCGGCATCCCTTAAGTCGGTAAGGATGGTGGGATGGATATTGCCGTCGCCGGCATGCCCGAAGGTGCCTATGCGGAGACCGTACTTTTCTGCGATCCGGTTTACCTCCTGCACCATGTCCACTATCCTGCTCCTGGGTATGGTGGCATCTTCCAGTATGGTTGACGGCTTTATCCGGGCAAGCGAAGAAAGTGCTGCCCTCCTGGCGGCCCAGATCTCATCTCTTTCCTTGTCGGATGCCGCCTTCTTGCATGACAGGGAATTATTGGAATTACAGACCTTCATGACTATCTCGGCTTCTGCGTCCACAGCACCCTGCTGCCCGTCTACTTCGATCAGCAGCATAGCCCCGATATTCCTGTCAAGGCCCAGGCCCAAATAGTCCTCTATGGCATTTATGGTCACCTGGTCCAGTATCTCCAGGGTAGAGGTTATTACTCCTTCTGCGACTATATCCCTTACTGTTTTTGCCGCATCATCGATGGTGGAGTAAAGCGCCAGCAGGCTGGCCCTTGCCGGAGGTATGGGAAGTAGGCTGAGGGTAGCTTTGGTTATGACCGCCAGGGTGCCCTCGGAACCTGACATAAGGTCCACCATATTATATCCGGTAACGCCCTTTACGGTGCGGGTGCCGAAATTCACAATATCCCCATTGGGAAGCACTGCTTCCAGGGCATTCACATAATCCCTGGTAACCCCATATTTAAGGCCCCGCAGTCCTCCGGCATTCTCGGCTATATTGCCGCCTATGGTAGAGGTCTTTACCGTACCCGGATCCGGGGGATAGAAAAGTCCGTATTTCTGGGCTTCCATATCTACCCTCTGGGTTATTATCCCTGCCTCCACATCTATCAGCAGGTCTACCGGGTTCACATCCAGTATCTTATCCATACCCACCATAAGCAGGATTATCCCCCCCCTTAGCGCCAGGCACCCGCCGCTGAGGCCGGTAGCCGCTCCCCTGGGGGTGACGGGGATCTTTTGGCTGGACGCGAATTTGAAAATACTGCTTATCTGGTCCGCTGTGGAAGCTTTTACCACTACATCCGGCATATACTCCAGCCTGGTGGAATCATAGCTGTAGCAGTATCTCTCCTCTTCTGAGGTTATGACATTTTCTTCGCCGGCTATTTCCTTTAAGGCGTCTAACTCTTTTGTCTTCATATAATATATCTCCTGGTCGTGATATCCGGTATATTATAATAATTTTTCTTAAGTTTAGAAAGTAACAACTTTGCAACTATGGGCGGCTGACATGTCACTAAGATCATTTCCTGAGTACCGGTATGGTATAGGGACCTTCCGGTATCACTGATATTGTTGCATGGGGTCCGTACTTTTCCAGTCCCTTCCCTATGGTCTCCTCCATGGAGTCGACCCTTATCAGGGTGCTTTCGGGTATGCTGCAGCTGCATTTATTGAGGCAGTCGCTATAAAGGTATATCTCTGCCTTTTTCCTGGCTTTTACCAGCATCTCCAGCTCCCACTGGTCTATTGTAAAGAATCCGGGGTCATTTATCTTTTCCATGAATGCGTCCAGTTCTTTCTCGTTTGTTATGAGCTCCACAAATTCCCGGCTCCCTATCTCCTCCACACATTTGGCAGCTATTATGATCATGCCCCCGTCCCTGACCGCGGGCATGGCTCCCACCATACCCTTTACCGACTGGTAAAGGTTGCAGTCCAGGGGATAACCGCCAGCCGATGTTATGACTATGTCTGCCTGCCTGTCTATTTCATAGGTGCTGCTTTCCCTGCAGAAATCCGCTCCGGCATAAAATGCCTTCTCCAGGTCGCCGCAGAATATGCCAGTCACCTGTTTATTCTTGTTTATGGTAACATTTACTATAAAATCCGCGCCCGCCATTTTGGCTATCTCTGTAGATTCCTCATGAAAGGGATTTCCCTCCAGGACGGCATTAGCCGACATGGGTGACTCCAGTATGGCCGGACCGTGAAAATGCCTGAACATGTCCATATAGCTTATCCCGGGACAGATTGCTTTCCTTCCCCCGGAGAAACCGGCCATGAAATGGGGTTCTATCAGTCCGGTAAGTATCCTGAAGTCTGATTCCGTATAGACCCTGTCGATTATTACCGGCGTACCCCTTTCTGTATTTCCTATATGCTGGCAGGAATCCCTGTTTTTGGCATCATGGTTTACAATGCGGTAGTGCTTTACTATGTCTGCCCCCACCATCTTTTTCAGTTCTTCTTCCGTATTGGGTCGGTGCAGGCCTGTAGCTACCAGTATGGTTATGGCTTCGACGGGAATGCCGCAGCTTTCTATTTCCGGGAGCAGCTGTCCCAGTATGATATCGGTGGGCACCGCCCTGGTGCTGTCAGAGATGACGATACATATTTTTTTCTTTCCGGAAATAAGTTCCTTGAGAGGGGGGCTGCCCGTGGGTTTCCTGAACCCTTCTAAAAATTTTTGCCCGGCATTAACAAGCGCTGGTGCCGGTTCCTTCTCCAGGATATGGACGATTTTGTTTTCATCTACCTCTACTTTTAGATCACTTTCCCCGTAATCAAGCCTGATCTCCATAAATTGGCCGCCTTTCCTGCTATAATATGGCCCTGTATAGATCCTCATGGGGGGATGGTATTACCTGTGAGTCTACCAGGAATCCCTTATCCCGGGCATACTGTATGCCCGCCCTTACAGATTCCGTGACCGAAGACACATCCCCGGTGATAATGCAGATATTCTTGCCGCCCAGGGCCCGGGCTATCCTTATTTCCACCAGCTGAACGTCGGTGGCTTTTATGGCAGAATCTGCAGCAATAAGCACTGAAGGAGAGGTCAATGTCTCTATCACTCCTATGGCGCCGGGATCCTTTATTTCCGAAGTCTGGCTAATGGCATAGAACATCTCGGGATAGACATTGGAAAGCTCACCCATGTCTATGATAAAATCATCAAATTCCTCATGGACTACCTGGGCTGCACTCCTTATGGCGCTGACGCTTCCGGCAAATATTATATAGTATTTTCCGGCACAGATGGTCCTGGCATCAAGTATCCTGACATCGGAGGTCTTGACTATTGCATCCACGGCGCCTATGCCCATGGCGATACTTCGAAATTCAACTATCCCGATCGATCTTTCCATAAGTCAAACTCTTTTTTTCTCTTATTGTTTTTTAGCCTTCTTAGTATCTTTGGAAGGGGTTATGGTCCTTTTGCCCTGTCTCACATATTTTTTTGAATTGAGCTTTTCAAGCTCTTCATGGGGCCTGGGGATAATGTGGACGGACACTACTTCACCCACCCTTTTGGCCGCAGCTGCTCCTGCATCTATGGCTGCCTTGACTGCTCCTACGTCACCCTTTATTTCCACCTCTACCATGCCGCTTCCGGCATAGTTTTTGGAAGTAAGCCTGACATTGGCAGCCTTTACCATGGCATCTGCAGCCTCCAGGGCCGCCACATAACCCCTGGTCTCTATA
>CAZDXU010000204.1:0-8110 GCA_964509585.1 uncultured Actinomycetota bacterium
GATATGGCAAGGATCATAAAATGGAATATGACCGGGAGGAGCTGATTTGAGGGTACTGGTAACAGGCGCTTCCGGATTTATTGGGGGGCATATTGCCAGGAAGCTCCTGGAGAAGGGATATGATGTAAGCGTCCTTATTAGGAAGTCCAGTAAAACTGCCAATATAATGGGAATGCCTTACCAGGTCTACTATGGGGACCTGAGGGATAAAGACTCAGTGAAGCCGGCACTTAAGGGGTGCAGGGGGCTTTTCCATGCCGCAGCCATGTACGGCTTCTGGGCCAGGGACCCAAAAGATTTCTACCGGGTCAATGTGGACGGCACCATGCATATGATCCAGGCTGCTATGGAAGAGGGAGTGGAAAAGATAGTATATACCAGCAGCGAATCAGCCCTTGCCGGGGGAAACGGCAAAGATGGCGGAACCGCGCTTGCCCTTATAAAGGATGTATGCGGGGATTACAAGAAGTCCAAACTGCTGGCGGAGATAGAAGTAAGGAAGATGGCCCAGGAAGGCTGTCCGGTAGTAATAGTAAATCCTACCACCCCCATAGGGAGCGGCGATATAGGCCCCACCCCCACCGGCAGGATAGTGCTGGATATGCTGAAAGGGGCCATGCCCGCATATGTAAATACAGGGCTTAATGTTATCGATGCGGAGGATGTGGCCGAAGGCCATATCCTGGCATATGAGAAAGCCGTTCCCGGGGAAAGGTTTGTGCTGGGAAACAGGGACCTGACCTTAAGGCAGATGCTGGAGATGGTCGCCGGGATAGCCGGGATGAAGGCTCCCCGGATAGAGATCCCCCTGGGAGCGGCTGCGGCCCTGGCCCATGCAGATGAATTTATATCGGGAAAACTGCTTAAGAGGCATCCGAGGATACCCCTGGCGGCTGTAAGGACGGCATATAATAAGAGGTTTTTCGACTGCAGCTCCCATACCGGGAGGCTGGGGCTGGCGCTAACGCCGGTAGAGAAGGCATTTGAGAAATCGATAAACTGGTTTATAGAGAATGGCTATGTTAAAGATAGAAGACAAAAAAATTGATACCTGCATAGAAGGGGCACAGGAATACCTTCTTTCCAGGCAGCATAAGGATGGATACTGGATAGGGCTTCTGGAGGCCGATGTGACCGTAGTGACGGATTTTATCCCCCTTATGAGGATATTTGGCATAAGGGACCAGGACCGGGAGAAGAAGGCCATACAATATGCCCTCAGGCGGCAGAATGAAGACGGCTCCTGGAGCCTTTTCTATGGCGGCAGGGGAAGCCTGGATGCCGCCATAAGGACATATTTCGGGCTTAAGTTGTGCGGAATACCGCCGCACCGGGAATATATGAAAAAGGCAAAGAGATTTATCCTTGATAATGGAGGCATAGAAGCCGCCAATACCTATACTAAGATAATACTGGCCCTTTTCGGACAGTACAGCTGGAAGGGAATACCCGAGATACCGCCGGAGATAATCTACCTTCCCCGCTGGTCGTATATAAATATATATGATTTTGCCAGCTGGACCAGGGCCACCATCATGGCATTCAGCATAATACTTTCACTGAAGCCGGTATACAGGCTGGGTGAAGATGAGATGATACTAGACCTCTACCGGGACCAGGCCCATGTAAAAAAGCCGGTGGCTTTCAAGGCATCGGGGCCGGGAAGCCTGGGAAATATCTTTATAACCCTTAATACTGCATTCAAGATGTGGGACAGGCTGCCTGATAATTTGAAAGTGGGAAGGGCGGCCGCCATGAAGAAGGTGGAAAAATGGATACTGGAGCACCAGGAAGATGACGGCAGCTGGGGCGGCATTATTCTCCCCTGGCTTTTTTCCCTTATAGCGCTAAAATACCTGGGATATGAAAATGATCATCCGGTGATGAAAAAGGGCCTTTCCGGCCTGGATGACTTCATCATGGAAGACAGCCGGGACTTTGTCCTGCAGCCGGCAACATCCCCGGTATGGGATACGGCCTGGGCCATAATAGCCCTGAGGAATTCCGGGGTGGCCGCCGATGATCCCTCTCTGGCAAAGGCTGCCGGCTGGCTGCTGGAAAAGCAGGTCCTGGAGGAAGGGGATTGGAAGGTAAAGAACCCCGGCAGCCAGCCGGGAGGATGGTCCTTTGAGTTTGAGAACAGGTTCTATCCTGACGTGGATGATACTGCCAAGGTAAGCCTGGCATTAGACCTGGTGGATACGGGAAGAAAAAGACAGAAGCAGGAAGCTATGGCAAAGGCCATGGACTGGGTGATAGATATGCAGAACCGGGATGGAAGCTGGGCGGCATTTGACAGGGATAATAACAAGAGGCTTCTCAGGGACATACCTTTTGCCGATTTTATCACCCCTCTTGATCTCGGCAGTCCGGATATAACCGGCCACGTCCTGTATGTGATGGGAGAGCTGGACCTTGCCGGAAGGCAAAATGGCAGGAGTATATCAAAAGCGCTTGACTATCTTAAAAAGAGCCAGCGGAGAGACGGAAGCTGGTACGGCAGATGGGGAGTGACATTCATATACGGCACCAGCAAAGTCCTGCAGGCCCTGGAGGCGCTTTACAGGAAGGGATATCCGCTGAATGGCTTTAAAAGGCCCATAGAAAGATCTCTTGGATGGCTTAAGAGTATACAGAATGAAGACGGCGGCTGGGGAGAAGACTGCAGGTCATTTGATACCGATTCCTACTGTCCCCTGGGGGAAAGTACCGCATCCCAGACGGCATGGGCCATGCTGGGGCTGATAGGGACCGGCAATAATCACAGCGAAGTAAAGAAAGCCGCCGATTACCTTGCCCGTACCCAGAGGGTAGACGGGAGCTGGAAGGAAGATCATTATACCGGCGGAGGTTTCCCCGGGACTTTTTATTTACGTTATGAGTTATACAAGGATTATTTTCCATTAATGGCACTGGGAAAATACAGGAGCGAGAGGTGACATGGCAATAAGATCAGAGATAATGAAGGAAAGCAGGAAAAACGAGGAGAAACTAAAGGGCACAGCCCCGGAAGACAGGATACTCCTGATATCGCACTGTTTGAGATTCAGCGATACATGCGAGGCCAGGATGGGCAAAAGGGGACTTCAATGCAGGGATGACTGCAAGAGCAGGTGCCCGGCAGGCCGGCTGCGGCTGCTGGCCCAAGTTTGCGGCTATAAGGGGGTATGTATCGCTCCCGGCGGTTCCATGGCGCTTAAGTTTATCAGGGAGAACCGTCCCCTGGGAATAGTGGCCATTGCCTGCATGAAGGAACTTGAGGAAGGCGTATGCGCGGTAAAGAAACTGGTGGAGGCGGGAAAGAACAGCCAGGAGCCCCCGGTCATAGTATCTGTGCCGCTGTTAAAGGACGGCTGCGTGGATACGGAAGTGGACGAGGAAGAGGCAAAAAGGATAATAAGGCTATAGGTGGTAAAAGATGATATGCGAAGTGGCGCCGGCAAAGATAAACCTGACGCTGGAAATACTGGGAAAGAGGAAAGACGGATACCATGAAATAAGGTCGGTCATGCAGACAATAGACCTGTGCGACGTGCTTACCTTCTGGGATAACCAGTGGATACATATTGTCCCGGAATACGGCAATCTCCCCGGCAATGATACCCTTTCTAATACAGACCGGCATAATTATATGGAAAAGAACCTGGTATGCAGGGCAGCCCGGGCGCTGAAACAGGCTACCGGATACAGGGGAGGAGCGCTCATACAGCTGAAGAAATACATCCCCTCTTCAGCCGGCCTGGGAGGCGGGTCCAGCGATGCGGCAGCCGCCCTTAAGGGGCTGAACCGCCTGTGGAAGCTGGGACTTTCCCAGAGCGAACTTATTGAAATAGGCTCAGGTATTGGTTCTGATATTGCATTTTTTATCCATGGAGGCACCTGCCTTATAGGGGGCAGGGGAGAGATAGTAGAACCCATAGATCCCCTTCCTGCCAAATGGGTGCTGGTGCTGCTTATACCCCTGAAACTGGAGCAGAAGACAAAAATGCTGTATTCATATATAGACAGCTCATATTATACCCGGGGGGAAAATACCGGATCACTGTGCCGGGCGATAGCCGGCAGCCGGGTCACAAGGGTAGAAGACAGCCTTTTTAATGTATTTGAGAAAGTGTATCATAATGGATATGAGGAATTTGGATCCTGGAAAAAGCATATTGGAAGCCTGGGAATACAGGGACTAAGCCTTGCCGGGAGCGGGCCTGCAGTCTACCATATCTCTGACAGCAGGGAAGAGCTTTTCCATATAGCGGACCGGGACCTTGCAGGCAGGGATCTTATAAGCAAATATATAGCCAGGACAGTACCATAGGGAACGGAGTCATAGATGAAACAGGAGACACGAAGCAGGACCAGCAGGGAGAACATAATAAAGGCTGCATCGGAGTGTTTTGCAAAAATAGGATACAGCCAGGCTGATGTAGATGAGATCTGCAGGCGGGCCAATCTTACCAAGGGTGCGTTCTATTATTATTTTTCCTCCAAACAGGACCTTTTCCTGGAAATACTGGACCAGTGGATAAACAGGGTAGCGGAGAAGATAGACTTCTCCAGCATAGGCGATGACGGGATCCTGGAAGCCATAACCGGCATACCTGACAGCTTCAGCCCCCTTTTCCAGGAAGTGGGAAATCAGCTGCCCGTGTTTCTGGAAATATATGTGAAGTCGCTTTCAGACCCGGGATTAAAAAATACAGTACTCAAGTCATATAAGAAATTCATCGCATTTTTCACAGAGATACTCAGGCAGGGAATTGCGAATAAGAGCATCAGGGACATGGACCCCCGCGAAGGAGCCGAGATACTATTTGCCATGACTATGGGCATGCTCATGCAGGGACTTTTGAGGCCCAGGAGCGGGGACTGGGCTGGTCTTTCCAAAAAGACCATCAGGCTTCTTTTGGCTCCCAAGTGATCAGCTGCCGGAAGCAGCTTTCCTGTAGGCGGCCAGGGTCTTTTCTGCAGTTTTCTGCCAGGAGAATGTATTTGCCCTGTGAATAGACTTTTCTGAAAGCCTGTTTAAAAGGTCCCTGTCGTTTAAGGTCTTTATGATGCTGCCGGCAAAGCCTTCCGCATGGCCCGGCTGCACCATTATGCCGGCATCACCCACCACTTCGCTGATGGAAGAGCTGTCAGAGGCGATGACGGGAATTCCGCAGCTCATGGCCTCCAGGGGAGGCAGGCCGAATCCTTCAAAGACCGATGTATAGACGAAAAGCCGGGCCTGGTTATAGAGCTGGATGAGCTGGCCGTCAGCGAGCCTTCCCGTAAATAATATATCATCGGCATATGCAGACTTTTCCCTGGCCTCATAAGAAGCTTCGCTTTTCCACCCCGTTCTTCCGGCTATTACCAGCTGGTGCTCCAGGTCCGGATGCCTGTCCCGGGCCAGGCCATAGGCTTTTATAAGGGTGACAAAGTCCTTTCTGGGTTCTATGGTCCCCACCGAAAGGATATATGGTCTTTTGATGCCCAGTCTGCCGGCAAGGGTGCGGTCTATCTCATGGGGGGCAAGCTTTTTGAAAACAGGATCGGCTGCCAGGTGTACTGCATCTATCTTCTCCGGATCTGTGCCGAAAAACTCCTGTATGTCGCCAGCGGTACTGTGCGATGAGGCCAGTATCCTTTTTGCCCTGCTTGCATTCTTTTTGACCATTTTGCTGTATTTGCGGGTAAACCATTTGAAGTTGGAGTCGGGAAACCTTATAAAAGCCAGATCATGGACGGTGAGTACCACGTTCCGGTTAAAAGACGGTGTTATGTAATAATCCATGGCATGCAGCACATCAGCTTTTATTCCCATAAATTCCAGGGGAGGAAACCTCAGCCGTTCATATGCCTTCATCATCCGGGAGCCGGCTTTTACCAGCCTGAAATCCACATCAGCGTTCACAAACTCCTTTTTAAGGTCCAGCGCCAGGTGCAGGTACTGCTTGCTGTCATATGTGCCGAATAATATATAACTGATGTCTTCGCCGATTGCCAGAAGGCCTTTTACCAGGTTAAGTATATACCTTCCGGCCCCGATATCATGGCCATGGTTTATGAGGGTAGATATATCCAGGACAACTTTTAGTTTTCTATCACCAGTCATGACAGCATGTCGATAAACCTGTGCACAGACATGGGCTCATATTCCAGTTTCCCGTGAAGTATATCCCTGAACAGTTCTGCCTCTATCTTGAACTTGGTATTTTCCAGGTTTGTAAGGTAGTTGACATATCCTTCATATTTTTCATTGCCCATTAGGGAGAACAGCCGTCTATAGGACTGCAGGAGATTGGTAGTGGTATATACGGGTTCATTGCGGGCAGCATCAAAGAATACAGATTCTCCCCAGCTGTATTTAAAAACATCCGGGTCCAGTACCTGCCTGGAGAACTGTATATACTGTCTTTCCCTGCGCATTCCCCGCCTGCTTCCCTTGAAGTCATTCATTATGCGGCGGGAGACATTCTTCAGGTTGGGGTCTCTAAGGTTGCCCCTGTGTATGCCGAATTCATTATGAAGTATCTTCCTTAGTGTCTTATCATCGGTGTTCTTGTAGGCGGTCCTTAAGAGGTTCAGCTTCTGCAGATAGTACTTTCTCTGGAATCCGCCGGCTTCATCCCTGAAGCTGTATCCGTGCCTGTGGTAAAGTATGGCCTGGGGACAGGACCTGAATCTATATCCATGCAGGTGGGCACGGTAGCAGAAGTCCGCATCTTCATAAAAAAGAAAGAAATGGGGGTCGACAGGGCCTACCTTATCCTTAAGGAATGCTCTCCGCCTTATCATGGCCGAAACGAATGATACGCCGAATACATCTTCATTGCGGTTAAACTGGCTGAGGTCCAGCTGGCCCATGCCGTAATGGCCCATATTCAGGTAATCATCAATAAATATGCCCGCACTCTCGATGAAGTCCCTCTGGTAGTAGAGCTTTATCTTGGGGGCTATGCCGATATAGGTGCTCTCTATGCTGTTGATAAGGGAGACCATCTGTTCCACGGCATCGATATTATATACCACATCGAAATTTGATATCAGTATAAGGTCCGAAGAAGCCTGGCCTATGGCCCGGTTTATCCCCTCTCCGTGGCCCAGGTTCCTTTCAGAATGGATGACCTTTATTGCCGGGAACTCTATCTTTATCTCATCCAGTACTTCCGGATTGGAGGAATTATTATCAAATATTATTACCTCTATATTCTTATGGGTCTGCTCCCTGAGTGAGTTAAGACATTCCCTGAGCACCAGGTATGAAGAATTATAGTTTACTATTATCACTGAGACACCAGTAGTCTTTTTGGGACGGTATCGGTCTATATCGGGTTTAGGCTGTATGTCGGAATCCTTAAGCCCCAGCAGTTTTTTTATCAGGCTGTCATAGTTAGTTACACTGTTTTCCCAGGTAAAATTCCTGGAATATTCCAAAGCGTTTTCCCCCATCTTCTTCCTCATGGCGGGATCATGTATCATTATCTCCAGTTTTTCCTTAAACTGCCGGGCATCCCCTACCACAAATCCGGTGCGCTCATTGTCAGCGACTTCGGGGTGGGCCCCGATATTATAGCTTATGGTGGGTTTGCCGAATCCCTGGGCTTCAGCTACGGGAAGGTCAAAACCCTCCCATTTGGAGGCGGTGGTATATATGTCACAGGCATTGTATATCAGGGGCATCTGGTCTTCGGGAGCATTGCCTATGGCATATATGCCCTGGTTTTTAAGGAGTTCCTCATCATTTTTGGAACCATAACCTACTGCCATGAGCTTTACATTAGCATGCTTCCTGTAGATATCCTGGTATATGGATACCAGCTCTGCCAGCCCTTTATATGGCTGATTGGTAAGGTTAAGCCTGCCGACATATAGCAGAAGTATATCGTCGTCCTTTACTCCCAGGCCTGTCCTGAACCTGGCAGTTTCTTCCCGGCTTACATCCCTGGTCTGGTAATGGTCAGAACCATTATATATATAGGATGCCTTTTTCCTTAATCTCAGGGGAAGGCAGCCCAGAAGGTATTTGGACACGGTAACCAGGGCTTCAGCCTTCTTGAAATAGGAAATATTCTGGGAATACTCCATATATTTGAATTTCAGCCGTCTTTTAAAGGACATGCCCTCTACC
>CAZDXU010000205.1:0-5187 GCA_964509585.1 uncultured Actinomycetota bacterium
TGCTGGTATCAGGATGCAGCTGCCTGTTTTTATTTATTACATATATTATAGTATTTTTATAGACTTCTATTAAGCATAAATTTATGTCTTTTAGGGCCAATTTCCTTAAATGCTCCGCATTTTTATACTTTCTGGTCTTTTCTACCTTGTCTGCCAGGAAAAGTATCTTCTCTTCCAGGGTCATATCCACGGCGCCTATGGTGTGGACCCTTACTGCCCTGAGGATCTTTTCATCCTTTATATCCAGGTCCCTGGATACCAGGCAGTCTCCCGCCAGGCTGTGAAGTACGGGCTCCAGGTCCAGTTCCTGCCGGCTCAGGTCCCGCCTGTTTTCCCGGGCAGCTTCTTTTAGTGTGCCCGCATCAAATATCTTGCCATAATCATGTACAATACAGGATACGGCCAGCCGGTAAAGGTCGACTTCTTCCGGAATAGCCGATGCCATTTTCAGGGCGAATTCCAGGGTTCCCAGGGAATGCCTGAAAAGGGAAGGGCTCATAAGCTCCTTCATCCTTGAGGCAAGTCCCTCAACATATCCGGTCTTTTCAGGTCCCAGTATACTGCTATCTATATAAGCCATGCTTTATTATATAATTATTTACTCCTTCAGGGACCAGGTAATTTATGGGCCTTCCCTGTTTTATCCTTTTCCTGATGTCAGTAGAGGATATGGCCAGGGCCGGTATCTCCATAATGGATATTCCCTCATCCGCTGCCTTTTCAGACCGGAACAGGGTCGACTTGAGTCCCTCTATTTTTGAAAGGTCATATCCGGGTCGGGTGGCTGCTATGAACTTTGCCAGGCTAACGATCTCGTCAGTGTTCTTCCAGGCAAGTATCTCCAGGATAGCATCAGCACCGGTAATAAAGAAAAGCTCGGCATCCGTCCCGTATGTCTTCCGCAGTTCTTTTACCGTATCGATGGTATATGACTTGCCCCTGCGGTCTATCTCCGCCCGGGAGACAAAGAAGCTGTCATTGGAAGAAATAGCGATAACGGTCATAAGGTACCGGTCTTCGGCATGGGCCAGGAGGTCTTCCACCTTATGGGGCGGATCGCCGGTAGGGATGAACACCACCCTGTCAAGACTGAACTGGTCCAGGGCTTCCTGGGCAGTTACCATATGTCCATTGTGTATGGGATTAAAGGTGCCCCCCATTATGCCTATCCTCTTATTTCCGGTTCCTGCCATGATGCTACTGCCTTACCTGTCCCTGTCCCAGGACAATAAACTTATTGGTGGTGATCTGGGCCAGCCCCATGGGGCCCCGCCAGTGAAGCTTCTGGGTGCTTATCCCCATCTCCGCCCCCATTCCGAACTCCTCCCCGTCGGTAAACCGGGTGGATGCATTTACGAAAACGGTAGAGGAATCTACAGCAGATGTGAAATAGGCGGAACTCTGGTAGCTGGAAGTTACTATGGACTCGGTATGATGGGAGCCATATTTATTTATATGCAGTACTGCATCTTCCAGGCTGTCCACTATATTTACCGCCATCTTGAGGTCCAGGAACTCGGTATACCAGTCTTCTTCTGATGCCGGTCCTGCTCCCGGGTATAGTTCCGAAACTTCTTTGCTGCCGATCAGCTCTACGTTCTTTTCCTCAAGCGCCTTAAGCACCGGGGCCAGCACTTTGCCGGCAGCATCCCTGTGGACCAGGAGCTTTTCTGCCGCATTGCATACGCTTGGCCTCTGGGTCTTGGAATTTACCACTATTTCCGTGATCTTGCCTGTGCTTATATCATCCAGGTATTTATCTATGTATACATGGCAGTTGCCCACTCCTGTCTCTATGACGGGGACCTTTGAGTTTTCCACCACGCTGCTTATAAGGGCAGCCCCTCCCCTGGGTATGAGGACATCCACATATTCCCTTAGCTGCATAAGCCTTACGGCATGCTTTCTGTCTGCCGAAGGTATGACCTGGACTATATCGCGGGAAAACCCGTTTTCCTCCAGCACATCCTGCATTATGCTCCCCAGCCTGATATTGCTGTCCAGGGCATGCGAGCTTCCCCTGAGTATGATGCAGTTTCCCGCCTTAAGGCAGAGTACGGCTGCATCTATGGTCACATTGGGCCTGGCCTCATATATTATGCCCACTACTCCCATAGGCACCCTTATGTTCTTAAGCACCAGGCCGTTGGGAAGAGTATGGCCGGATATGACTTCTCCTACCGGATCATTGAACTTTACCACCTTGTCTATGCTGGCAGCTATCTTTTTTATCCTGGTCTCATCCAGCATAAGCCGGTCAAGCAGGGTCTCTGATATGCCTTCCCTGCGGCAGCGCTCTATATCCTTTTTATTTTCCCTTACTATATCACTGCTATTGTGTGCCAGGGCACTGGCTATGCCCTCAAGAACCCTGTTTTTTGCCGCAGTGCCGGCGGCAGCAATTTCAGGTGCTGCTGCTTTGGCCTTTTTTGCTATCTGGGTTACTATATCCATGGTCCTCCCTGTGATCTTCCATGCTTATACTACCTGTCATTTTCAAATACCACCAGGCAGTCCCGGTGTATTACCTCGCCGCACATATCCCTGCCGTACCGGGGCAGTATGGTCTTTTCATTCTTTCCCATTATCTTCTTTATATCCTCGCTGGAAAGACTGGTGATACCCTTGGCGATCATGACATCATCGGCCGACATTACCTTGAGTGTATCTCCCGGGTCAAACTTTCCCCTTACCCCGGTTATACCCACCGGAAGTATGCTGGTACCCCTGCTTACCACAGCTTCCCTGGCGCCGTCATCTATTATTATGGCACCTCTTGCCCTTACCCCGAAGGCTATCCACTTCTTGATGCTCTTGACCTTTGGTCCCGGCCTAGGCTTAAAAAATGTCCCAACAGCCCTCCCCTCCAGGATATCAATAAGGACATTTTCCCTGCGGCTGTTAGCTATTACCATTCCCATTCCGGAAAAGGTGCATATCCTGGCTGCCTTTATCTTGGAAAGCATGCCTCCTATGCCGTAGGATGAGCCGCTGCCCCCTGCCGACTCCTCAATATCTTCATCTATCTTTTCCACAAACGAGAGCATTTCCGCTTTACTGTCTATCCTGGGATCCCGGCTGTACATGCCCTCTATATCAGAAAGTATTATCATAATGTCTGCTTCAGAAAGTATGGCTGCCATGGCGCCCAGCTCATCATTATCGCCGAATTTTATCTCATCAGTGGCCACGGTGTCATTTTCGTTTATTACCGGCACTACTCCCAGCTCCAGGAGGTTCCTTATGGTGCTCCTTATATTCAAATACTGTTCCCTCCTGGTAGTATCCTCATGGGTAAGCAGTATCTGGCCCACCTTGATCCCCTCACCCAGGAACAGGTCCCGGTATGCTTTCATCAGCTCCACCTGCCCTACGGAAGCAGCTGCCTGGAGGAGCGAGATATCAGAAGTCTTTGCCGGGTCTTTTTTTATATCCAGATATTCCAATCCCGCGGCCATGGCCCCGCTGGAGACCAGGATGACTTCCAGCCCCCCGTCTCTCAGAGCCTTAATGCCTTTTGTGAGCCTGGCCATATTGTCAAGGTCCAGCCCGCCCCGGGGAGATGTAAGGGAGCTGGATCCAATTTTTACCACTACCCTTTTAGTATTTTCAAGATATTCCCTGCGGTCTTTCATACTGCCTGTCTGCATTATTTCCTACTATTTTACCTTATTTGTCCATTACAATTAATAGCCAGTAACCAAAATCAGTCCATCAGGTCAAAGACCAGATTTCCTATTATCACCGTACTTCCTTCATCTATACCCAGGGCCTTAAGCCTGTCTCCCACCTTCATCTTCTTCAGCCTGTACATCAGGTAGTCCAGGGCTTCCTCATTCTCCAGGTCAGTCATGCCCACCAACCTCTCCAGATGCCGGTTATGCACAATATATCCTTCTGGTGTCTTCTCTATGCTTATCTTTCTTTTATCCATCTCTTCTCCGGATATGGTATATACCTTTTCTTCACCATTTTGTTTTTTCCCTGATGAATCCGTATGCTTTCGGTTCTGCATTACCCTTTGATGCAGGCCTGCCACAAAATCCCTGAGGCCTTCCCCCGAAGCTGCCGAGACCAAAAAGATTTCACTGCCCTCTCCTGAAAGCATTCCCCTGACCTTCTCCAGGATATCTTTGTCCGGTACCAGGTCAGTCTTGTTTAAGGCGATAATAAAATCTTTATCATATACTTCAATATCATACATCCTGAGTTCCCTTCTCAGGATCCTGTATGAATCCAGCAACAGCTTTTCCCCATCCGGTTCAAGGAGCTTCTGGCCGTCAAGGACTATTACCAGTACCGCAGACCGGGTGATATGCCTTAAAAACCTGTGCCCCAGCCCCACGCCTTCATGGGCGCCCTCTATGACTCCGGGAATATCTGCCACTACAAAATCCTCGTCATCAAATGTCACCACTCCCAGCTGGGGTATCAGCGTGGTAAAGGGATAATCCGCTATCCTGGGCCTGGCTGCGGATATGCGCGAGATAATGGTTGATTTACCGGCATTAGGAAATCCTACCAGGGCCGCATCGGCCATGAGCCTCAGCTCCAGGTTTATCCAGGATTCTTCAGTTTCCTCACCCTTTTCACAGAATGCAGGAAAACGCCTCTTCTGGGATGTGAAGCTGGCATTGCCCCGGCCTTCCATCCCGCCCCGGGCTGCTATCATTTCATCCCCTTCCGAGGATAGATCGGCCAGCAGACTGCCGCTAATGTCTTTTACCATAGTCCCCACCGGTACCGGGATGACCAGGTCACTGCCGTCATGGCCGGTCTTTTTATTATTTCCGCCTGTGCCTCCGCTTTCTGCCTTGAAATGTACTTTTTTCCTGAATCCATAAAGGGTGGTGATATTGCTGGAAGCCCTCAGTATGACATCGCCGCCCCTTCCGCCGCTTCCCCCGGAAGCTACCTTCTTGCCTCCGGTCTTAAGGTGGAAAAAAGTGACAATGCCGCTGCCCCCGTTTCCGGCTTTAATATTTATTTTTGCTTCGTCCAGAAATACTGCCATGTCGCTAACTATAGTGTGTCCACATCCTTATTACTTTTACAATCTTTTCTTTTTCATATACCTGGTATACTATCCTGTGCTGGATATTTATCCTGCGGGAATATGCTCCCCTCAAATCGCCAACCAGTTTTTCAAAAGGGGGTGGTTTTTGGAATGGATTATTTTTAATGATC